>NZ_JBHSRF010000058.1:0-59537 GCF_042658925.1 Sphaerisporangium aureirubrum | reverse complement strand
TCCGCAAGAAACCCCACCAGCGCCCGTACGCTGTCAAGGTAACTCCGTATCGTCCCCGGCGACCGCCCCGCCGCCCGCAAAGCCACCTCCCAAGACCCCACCAGATCAAGCAGCGGCACCGACACCACCCGTCTTCGAGCCCGCACCACACCACCCCCCAAATCCGATACTGTTCAACCAGCAATCAGATATGCTACCGTCCACCACGACCACAGAACACCCTGCTCACCACCAAGTTCCAAGCGCCCTTAGCTCAGCCGGATAGAGCATCGGACTTCTAATCCGACGGTCGGGGGTTCGAATCCCTCAGGGCGCGCCCGCCAGACCAGGTCACCGACTGCTGACCTGGTCTTTTTGCGTGGATCGGCGACTGGCCTTCAGCCAGCGGGCAGTGTGCCGCTGCGTGTACGGAAACCGGGTCAGATCGTCATGGCGCACTGCCCTGCGCACTCCTCCAGAGCGACGCAGCCCAATCGCCACCTCGGTTGCGTGCGGGTGCACCGCGGCAACGGGTGCCGGGCTGAACCGCTCCGGCGTTATCTGAGGTCCTGATGTGCCCAAACGATCGGAAGTAGCTCGGTCGCCATTTGATAAGCGGACTTGAGGGTGGCGTGTCGGATGGCTGCGGTTTCGCCTGTCTGGGACATGAGTACTTCGCGCAGTGGATGGCGTGATTCGATGAGGTCGTTGTTGCGCCGCTCGAGCCAGGGCATCCAGGTTTCATGTGGGGCTCGATCTTGCTTTGCCTGGTTGCAGGGCTTGCAGGACAGGACCAGATTCCAGATGGCGTCGATGTCGGGACCGGGCCAAGGGCGGGTGCGCAGTTTCCAGGGCAGGACGTGCTCGACGACGGGCCCGGTTGTGGGGTTCTGGGTCATGATCGTGTTGCAGTAGGCGCAGCGGCCGTCTTGGTATCCGTTGAGGGCGGCGACGACTCCGGTGACGTTTTTGCGGCGTTGCTTGGTCTGGAGCATCAGGTTCTGGGTGTCAGGATCGTAGACCAGCGCGGGGGTGAGTACGGCGCCGGATATGCCCGTCGCCCATGCTGTCTCCACCAGCCGCCAACGGGCAGCGGTTTCGGAGCCTAGGTTTTCGGCGTGTACCGAGTGCGCGAGATGCAGTAGCTCGTCGCGGAGCACGAGTCCGGGGGTGCCGGGGGACTTTCGTTGGTCCTCGTAGTAGCGCACCGGGGCCTGATCGCCACCGAGCTGAGGGAACGCGTCGATTACGTTGTTGAAACCGAGGTGGACGGTTCGCCGGTGCAGTGCGTCACCGTCCAGTTCGCCTGCGTTGAACGCATGGCAGGCGTCCAGGAACTTGCTGCGGGCGGCGGTGCCCTGGCGAGGTTGGCGCTGAAGGGCCCGGCAGAGCAGTTCGGCGTACCGAGGCGCCAGTTCCTCGAGAGTGACCCGGTTCCGGCCGGTGGCGGCGATTTCCAGCAGCGTCGTGGCGAAGGCGAACTTGTAGGTGGCGGAGTTGGCGCCGTACAAGACGATGGCACGCCATACGCTCTCACCGGTGACCACGCCGCGTCGGTAATCCACGCGGACATTATGGGAAGAGAGTGATGTTTTGGGCCAGCAGCAGACGATCATCTACGGCAAGCTGGTCCGTGATCGGATCCCGGAGATCATCGAGGCCGGCGGCCGTACGGCCAAGGTGCGTGTCCTCGGTGAGTCGGAGCTGGTCCCCGCTCTGACGGCCAAGCTCGCCGAAGAGGCCGAAGAACTGCGTCTCGCTGAGCCTGGTGATCGACTAGAGGAACTGGCCGACGTCCACGAGGTGCTGGCAGTCCTCACCACGGCACTCGGATTCTCCGGCGAGCAGGTCCAGGAGGCGGCACGCCGCAAGCGGGTCGACCGAGGCGGCTTCAGCGGTCGGCTGTGGCTCGAAGAGGTGAGGTCGGCCGAGTGAGTCGTGCCTATATTCGGCCGTGATTGCCCTCCATCCTGAGCAATGATCCGCGTGGTGCGCTGAGTTAATCCTGCTGGTGTTGTTCTGGGAGACGGTAGCGGTAGCTGGTGGGGCGGAGATCGTGTTCGTCGGGTTGCCAGGTGGTCCAGCGCCGGCGGCGGCCGCCGTAGGTGCGTATGGCGCCGTCGGGGAGGCGTTCCCAGCTGATCTGGTCGATGACGACGAGGTCGGTGCGGGTGGTGCGGGCATGCGCGACTTCGTTGGAGGTCAGTTCGACGGTGTCGGCGGTGCCGGTTGAGCCTTTGACCTCGATATGGATCTCTTCGTCACCCTTGACTGCGAGCAGGTCATAGGACTCTGTGGTGCCTACGTCGTTGATGTCGTAGTCAGGATAGTAATCGAGGGAGCACCGCACGGCGTGTTCCTCGATCGCTTTACGGAGAACCGGATCGGCAATGTAGCCGGTTCCGGAGCGGTGACGGGGTTTGGTTTGCGAGGTGCCGGCTTGCCGGGCGCGAAAGGCTGCGAGGCCGTGAATCGGCTCGGTCATACCCGGGACAAGCTGGAGAAGTCCGGCTGGAACTTTGACTAGGTAGGCCTGGCTGGTGCGTATCGGCCGGCTGCCGGAAAAGACGAAAGGGAAGTAGAGCGGTCCGCTGACTTGGGTTCCCAGCTCATCCTTGAAGCGTCGGATCTGATCTTCTAGAGGCCGGAGAATCTCCTGCCCGATCGGGGAGGCCAGCGCGGTGTATCCGGTTAATTCGAAGCGCCAGGCGGGGCGTGGGCGGCCGTCTATGGGACGCTGACGGCCGTAGGTTCCACGGGCTTCCCACACGAGCCGGTCGTCGAACGGTCCGGCTGCCGCGATGGAGTGTCCCACGATGCCCGGGGCGGTGTTGAGGCCCTTGTGCCAGTGGAACACGATGTCCCCCGGGCGTACTGCTGTCACGAGGCTGTATGACCAATACTCTGCGCCGCTGCCGTCCAGGCGTGGGGCGATGAGGTTGCTGCCCAAGTCCGGTCGGGTTGTAATCTCCATCCAGTACCGCTCTGTGGGATCGTCCGCCCACCATTCATCAAGAGGCTTACGGGGCGGCGTGAATGCATCCTGTTCGGGTAGCTCGGCGGATGCCGGACGCGCGAGTTCGCCGGCCAGAAGAGCGGCGTCCGCGGTGCTGTAGCCGGGGACTGATAGTCGGAGCCGAATGCGCTTCGTGCCGTTGCCGGCCTTTGTCGCTTCGGGGACCTGGCCGATCAGGGACTGAGCCGTGCAGAGGCGGCGCCGCAGCGCGGCGATGTCGTCCGCGTCCTTCAATATGATCGGCTGCGCAAAGAGCCGACGTTTTTCTTCAGGTAGTGAACTGGTGATGCGCGAATCGACCACGCCATCCAGCAGTACGGCTCGCCGAGCCTTCAGCCGCCTTAACAACACTTCCAGCGCCCGCCGGTAATCGACATTCCTTGGTGCGCGGCCGGTCGAAGTCCTGCTGCCCGAACTGCTTTCCATCACCAACGACAGCAACTGGCCGGCTGGCTCTGCCTCCACCGAGTACTCGGCGTCCAGCACCTGCCCTTCATCGTCCATCGTCCGCATGACCCAACCTTGGCATGAAACGCCCTTTTGGGGTGGGCCCGTGGTGCGTTGGCGGTGTCGGTGCGCCACGGGCCCGTTCGTCGTGGTTAGTCGGGGGTCAGGGGCTGGTGCAGGTGGGGGTTGGGGTGGCTGAGGTGCCGTTGGCGGTGAAGCCGAAGGTTGTGGTGGCGTTGGGGGTGAGGGAGGCGTTCCAGGTTTCGTTGCGGACTGTTACGGCTGCGCCGGTGCCGGAGCGGATGCCTCCCCACAACTGGGTGATGGTCTGGGTGCCGGGCCAGGTCCAGTTTGTGGTCCAGCCGTTGATTTGGGTGTTGCCGGCGCGGACGGTGACCTCGGCCTGGAAGCCGCCGGGCCAGGAGTTTGTCACTCGGAGCGCTGCGGAGCAGGCGCCGGATGCCGTGGGGGTCGGGGTGGGGGTTCGGGTCGGGGTGGGGGTGACGGTCGGTGTCACGGTGGGAGTGACGGTCGGTGTCACGGTGGGGGTGGTGGTGGGGCCGCCCCAGCCGGCTGTTGAGTCCAGCCAGGCGGTGCGGCGGAGCATCCAGTCGCGCATCGCTTGGACCTGGCCTTGCCAGGTGGGGGCGGTGGGGGTGTTGAAGAAGCCGATCATGCGGGTGGAGAGGTTGGGCCAGCGTTGGAAGTTGCGTTGGGCGGC
Organism: Sphaerisporangium aureirubrum; assembly: GCF_042658925.1. NCBI lineage: Bacteria > Bacillati > Actinomycetota > Actinomycetes > Streptosporangiales > Streptosporangiaceae > Sphaerisporangium > Sphaerisporangium aureirubrum. Next base: position 55,374 of record NZ_JBHSRF010000058.1, on the reverse strand, counting down.
GTTGGGGAGGGGGCGGGTCAGGTTGTCGATTCTGGCTTGGAGGGCGGTGTCGGAGAACAGGCCGCGGCGGAGGGTTTGCCAGCGGGACTTGAGCTGGTTGACGAAGGCTGGGTCGCGGAGGAGTTGGGCGTACCAGTCGTTGGCCTGGGGCTGACGGGTTTGCTGGTATTGCCAGCCGGCTACCTGGTCGTTCTGGAAGAAGCCGCCTACGCCGAAGGTGAGGTCGAAGTCCCAGAGCGGGCCGGCGAAGATCTTGCCGCCTCGGTCCTTGTAGAAGTGGGCGCTGCGGAGATAGGCGTCCATTCCGCGGCTCAGCTCGTTGATGATCATGTGGTCGATGAAGGAGCCGACGTCGATGTACGCGGGGTAGCCGGTGGCCGGGTCGGCGAAGTTCGGGGCGCGTAGGACGTTGTGGAACTCCTGGAGGTAAGCGCGGAGCCATTCACGCTGTTCGGGCTGGAGAGGGGACGGGTCGACTACCTCCAGGTAGTTCCAGCAGGTGGAGGTGGGGCCGGTGCATGGGAGCGTCGGTTCCTCGGCGGCCATCCACTCGAACTTCCAGATGTAGCCGCCGGTGAGCTTCGGCAGGGTGATGTCTTCCTCGTCCAGCTGCTTGAGGTCGAGACGGTCCTTGGAGTTCTTGATCGTTTCGACGATCATGTAGACGCCCATGTAGTCGTTGGCGCCCACGGGGGTGGCGTCGGTGTTGAGGTAGAACTCGGCGAAGGCGTAGCGTGGGGCCTTCAGGCCCATCTCCCTGCCCAGGTCGTAGATGAAGGCCTCGCGGATCAGCGCCTTGTCGGTGAACGGGCCGCGCAGTACCCAGTCGGAGTCGGCGGGCATGCCGAGGACGGGGTAGTCGGCGTCGTCGTTGTCGTTGTCCCAGAACTCGAGGCGGTACGGGGTCTTCTCGAACGTGGCCGACGACTGTCCGCGCAGGTGGAAGCCGGAGCGGGTGGCGACCGCGGGGGCGGCGGCCAGTGAGGTCGTGCCGCCGGCGGGGGGTTGGAAGATCATGGTGGTGGCGTTGAAGTACTCCCGGGCGGGCTTGCCGGCGCCGTAGGAGTCGATCATGATCACGGGGAGGTCGTGGGCGGTGGTGGTGCTGCGGGCGGCGTACATGGCGGTGCCGGGTGCGCCGGACGCCGCCCCGCTGACGAAGGCTTGAGCGCGCAGCTGGGTGGTGCGGGTGAACTGGAGCGGTGCCTGGTAGAGAGGCGACTGCGCGGTGGGGAGCTGTCCGTCGGTGGTGTAGCGGATCTGTGCTCCGGTGATCGCGGTGCTCAGCGACACCGCCACCTGGTTTTGGAAGGTGCCGCTCGGCACGGAGAAGACGATGTCGCCGGTCAGGTCGTCCGCCGCGGCGGCGGCCGCGATGCTTGAGACGCGATCGGCCGGACGGGTGCCGGACGGTTCGGCGCTGGCCGATAACGGAGGTGGGGAGAGGATTCCGGCGAGAAGCACGGCGGCGGCCACGGCGCCGGTGCCGCGGAAGATCAGACGCACGATGCCTCCTGTTCGGGTCGATGGGAGATGGCCGGCGCCGGGTCCATCGACCAGGTGGCGCCATGGAAGTGGCGGCGCAGCGTCCGCCGCCACGGCACGTCGGGGAGGTCCTGGCGGAGAGCGGCCAGACCGGTGGCGTACTTGGAGATGCGTACGGGTCTCATCCCCGTCTGCCACAACATGCGGTCGACCGGCGTGGCGGCCGAGGTGGTCTTGGTCTCGACCACGGCGAGGCCGGGGAGTCGCAGCGTCGAGTCGCCGAGCCGCCAGGCGAGTTCGGTGTCGAGGGTGACCCGGCTCGCGGTGTCCGGCAGCAGCAGGGTGGCGCGGTGGTATTCGGTGACCAGGACCGGGTCGAAGGAGTTTCCGGCGGCGGGACCGATGGACTCGCGGGTGAGCGCCTCGTCGACGAACGCGCGCCCCGGGTGCACGTTGTCGCAGTCGTCCGGGTGGTACGGCAGCCGGTGCTTGGTGATGCTCTCGCGCCCGCCGCTGATCTTGACCTCGAGCCAGCACTGGGCGGAGTCGACGTAGGTGCGGGTGCGCACCTTGAAGCGCCGGCGCCTGCGGTACGCCGCGCCGTAGTAGCTGGTCAGCCGCGGGGTGTCGAAGTACACCGACTTGTAGCGGAAGTTGCGCTCGCCGTCGATGTCCAGCGCCTGGGCGTACGGCGTGAGGCGCTCCAGCAGGTGGGGCAGCGCCTCCGCCGGGACGAGGTACTTGCGGTCCACCCTGGTCTGCAGCGCGGCGCGGTCGATCAGCTCGGCGAGCCCGACGGGGGCCAGCCGTGTCAGGGCCGGCGCGATGAGTGCCGTGGTCATCGGTGCGCTCCGGAATGCGCGGGCGTGGCGGGTTCGGCGGTCAGGCCGCCTTCGCTCATCGCGTATCGGACGTCGACCACGGTGGTCTCGTTGACCATGTCGAGCCGCTGGACGGTGACGGCGTGCACGCGGGCGTTGAGCAGTTGTTCCAGGTGCGCGACGAGCACGTAGTGGTCGGTGATGGCCGAGTCGAGCACCAGGATCTGGTGGCGGTAGTTCCGGAGCAGCCGCCGGTGGTCGCCGAGGAACATCACCACGAGGATGAGCCCCATCAGGCCGCCGCTGAGGTACACCGAGGTGGTGCTCAGCGCGCCGAGGATGCCGAGGGCGAGCGCGGAGAAGTAGTACGCGACCTCGTGCTGGTCGAGTTCCGTCGAGCGCAGGCGGATGATGGACAGCACGCCGAACAACGCGAGCCCCAGCCCGAGCCCGGCTCCGACGTTGCTGGCGCTCAGCGCGCTGGCCACGGCGAGGACGCCGATGTTGACGCCCAGGTAGGCGACGACCAGGTCGCGACGGCGGTGACGGGGAAAGTAGAGCCCGAAGACGAGCAACGCCACCGCGCAGATGTCGATCGCGAACAGGACGAGCTGAGAGATCACGTTTGTTCCTCCTGAGCCGCCGCCGGGGTTGGCTGGGCACCGCCCGCCTCTGGGCAGGGGGTCCCGCGGGAACGATCGCCGAAACTTTCAGAGATTTGCAATAAACTTTCGGGAGCCCGAGCGGAACAATAAGTGAATGACAAGCGTGCAGTCAATGAACTTGACATTACGCACTGCGAATGGTCGATCACCCGGCCGCGACTCGGGAATAGAAGTTCTCCCTGGTCAACCTGGATGACATGCCAGAACCACCGCCATCCGGCCGGCGCGAAAGGCGACACGTACAACGGTGCGCCCACGCCACCCGGGATTGAAACGTTCGCTGTCCCCTGTCAGAAGGTGCGTGATCCGCGCGCGGCTGTGTCACCGAGGCGTGACAGCGCTCGCCGATGAGGTCGAGCATGGCGCGGCTGGGGTGAAGACAGACGCGCCTGCCGTCAGGCGGTGCCGCAGTACGGGCCCGGGGGGACGCCGTAGGCGTGGAACGTCATGCAGAAGACGTCGCCGGAGACCAGGGGCGGGCTCGGGTAGAACCAGCCCTGCATGTAGCCGGGCACGGTGAAGGCGGACATCGAACCGTTGGCGCGGGCTCCGTTGACCGTGGCGCTGAACATGAAGGTGCCGAGGGGTGGCGGCTTGATGGTGAAGACGAAGGTGCCGCCGCTCAGGCCCGCGCACACGGGGGCCTCGGGGATGCAGTACGGCCCGGCCGCCTGGGCGGGGGCGGCCGTCGCCAGCAGGGCGACGGGGAGGCACAGGGCCAGGAGGATCCGGGTGACCAGTTTGGAGGTCATGACTCACCCCGAGGTGGGTTCGCGGTGACGAAGGGCACGAGCATGGCGCTGGGGTGTGGCCGTGAGCTGATCTGACGATAACCCGGGCCGTCGTGCTGGTCCAGCGGGGATCACACGCGGGGACGTTGCCCGGTGAGGATGTCCGGCGGGGAGCGGATGCGGCCGCGCGCCGGCGGAAGCATGACGACCGGGAGCCCGTCCCGGTCGCCATGCTTCGAGGTGCCAGGTACATCAAGGGTTCCGTCAGGCGCCGTTCCAGTCGCCGGTGAGGATGACGGCAGCCGGGAGGGTCTCCAGGGCGGTGCCCCAGGCGTAGTCGGAGGCGCCGTCGCCGAGCGCGTCGCGGAGGTGGAAGGTGCCGTCGCGGCGGTCGTAGTAGCCGACGGAGTCCTTGCCGTCGCCGTTCCAGTCGCCGGTGACGATGACGGCGCCGGGGACGTCGGTCTCCAGGGCGGTGTCCCACGCGTGGTTGGAGCCGCCCGCGTCGAGCGTGTCCCGCAGGTGGTAGGTGCCGTCGGCGGGGTTGAAGTAGCCGAGCGAGTCCTTGCCGTCGCCGTTCCAGTCACCGGTGAGGATCACGGCCCCGGGGATGGTCTCGAGGTCGGTGTCCCACGCGTGGTTGGAGCCGCCCGCGTCGAGGTTGTCCCGCAGGTGGAAGGTGCCGTCGGAAGGGTTGTAGTAGCCGGTGGAGTCCTTGCCGTCGCCGTTCCAGTCACCCGTCACGATCACGGCGCCGGGCATGGACTCCAGGCCGGTGTCCCAGCCGTAGCTGGAGGTTCCCTCACCGAGGGGGTTGCGCAGGTGGAAGGTGCCGTCAGCCGGGTTGTAGTACCCGGTGGAGTCGCTGCCGTCGCCGTTCCAGTCGCCGGTCAGGACGACGGCCCCGGGGATGGTCTCGAGGTTGGTGTCCCACGCGTGGTTGGAGGCGCCGTCGTCGAGGCTGTCGCGTAAGTGGAAGGTCCCGTCGGCCGGGTTGTAGTAGCCCGTGGAGTCGCGGCCCTCCTGGGGCGGCTCGGGGGTGGACGAGCCGTTGACGGGGGCGCTGTAGCCGACGATGTCGGGGTTCGTGCGGGAGTACGAGTTGGACTGGACCCTGTCGCCGCTGTTGCCCTCGATCGTGTGGACCGTGCTGCTCGTCGCGCTCTTCACGATGCCGACGTGGTCGATGTCGCCGCTCTGGTCCCAGTCGAAGACGACCGCGTCCCCGGGCTGCGGGGTGTAGCCGCTCCCCCGGGTGTGCCAGGTCCCGTACGCGACGCCGTAGTTCTTGAACGAGGCGGCCCAGCCGTCGAGGACGCCGCCGCTGCCCTCGGGGACGTCGGCATGCTTCACGCCGGCCTTGCGCCAGACGTACTTGGCGAAGTCGGCACACCAGTCGCTGTCACGCCACTGCACGCCACCGGAGCTCGGGCAACCGGCCGACGGCTTCCACGGGCGGAAGAAACCGGTGTAGTAGTTGCACCCGCTGCCCATCGGGCTCTCGTGGTTGCGGGTGCCGTTGTCCAGCTCGCTCTGCGCGGCGGAAACGATCGCGGCCCTGCTCACCGCGAAAGCGGGCGAGGACATGACGGCCGTGAGGCCGGTGGCCACCACCAGCGCGGCGGCCAGTCCCGCGGTGAGCCGCCTGCCGGCGGCGCGGATCTCACTCATCGTGATCCCTCATCTCTCTTAGTCGTCCTGATCGGACACCGAGAGAGTGAGTGACCCTCCTGCAACTTCGCTGTAGATGGTGGTTGAGCCTGGTGCGTCCCGTAATAGGCCCCTTAGTCTCTGTGCAGCGAAGCCCTCGTCCTTGGGGAGGACGCATGGAGTTCCGGCTTCTCGGCCCGGTCGAGGCGTGGAACGGGGGACGGCAGGCGCATCTCGGCGGAGCCAAGCCGCGGGCGCTGCTCACCGCGCTGCTGCTCGACCGCGGCCGGATCGTGGCGGTCGAGCGGCTCATGGAAGTGGTCTGGGGCGAGAACCCGCCGCCCACCGCGCGTGCCGTGCTGCAGACCTATGTCGCGTCGCTGCGCCGGTCGCTGGAGGGCGCGGGCATGACCCCCGTGATCGTCTCGCATCGCGTCGGCTATCTCGCCGAGGTGCCGGCGGACGCGCTCGACCTGCTGGTCTTCGAGCGGCGGGTGGACGAGGGACGGCTGGCCGTGCAGGAGGGCCGTCACGCGCAGGCGCGGGAGAGTTTTCGTGCCGCCCTGGCGCTGTGGCGGGGCCCGGCCCTCGGCGGGATCGGCGACTCGTTCCTGCGTGCCGAGGCCGTGCGGCTGGACGAGTTCAGGCTGACCGTCGTCGAGGAGCGGGTCACGGCCGAGCTGGCGATGGGCCAGGGCGAGGAACTTCTCGACGAGCTGGCCGCGCTGGTGGCGCTCCATCCCGCCCGTGAACGGCTGCGCCGCGACCTCATGGTGGCGCTCTACCGGGCGAACCGGCAGGCGGACGCGCTGACCGTGTACCGCGAGGGCAGGCAGGTGCTGGTCGAGGAGCTCGGGATCGAGCCGGGGCCCGAGCTGCGGCAGGCGCACGAGGCGATCCTGCGGTCCGATCCGGCCCTGCTGACGCCCGCCCGGGGCAGGCGGCCCCGGCAGTTGCCCCCGCCGCCGGCCGACTTCATCGGCAGGGAGGACGAGATCGCGACGCTGCGCGCGGCGCTGCTCCGGCCGGAGGCGATGCCGATCTGCGTGATCTCCGGCGCCGGCGGCATGGGCAAGTCGGCCCTCGCGCTCCGGGTGGCCCACGAGGTCGCCGGGCTGTTCCCGGACGGCCAGCTGCACGTCGAGCTGCGCGGCACGAGCGACGCCCCGGCCGGGCCCGAGGAGGTGCTCGGGAGGCTGCTGCGGGAGCTCGATCCCGCCACGACGCGGCTGCCCGCGACGCTGGAGGACCGGGCCGGCCGTTACCGCACGCTGCTGGCCAACCAGCGCAAACTGGTGGTCCTGGACGACGCCGCGACCGAGGCGCAGGTGCGGCCGCTGCTGCCCGGCGGGTCCGGCAGCGCGGTCCTCGTCACCTCGCGCAATCGGCTCGTGGGGCTGGCGGGTGCCACGTTCGTGGAGCTCGGCGTCCTGCCCTCGGATACGGCGGTCGACCTGTTCGCGCGGATCGCGGGTGAGGGCAGGGTGGCGGCCGAGCACGAGGCCGCGGACGCCATCGTGAGGCTGTGCGGGCGGCTGCCGCTGGCCATCCGCATCGCGGGCGCCCGGCTGGCCTCGCGCCGCCAGTGGCCGCTGGCGCGGCTGCTCAACCGGCTGGCCGACGAGCGGCGCAGGCTGGACGAGCTGACCGTCGGCGACCAGCAGGTGCGGGCCGGCATCAGCCTGAGCTACGCGTTGCTGCCGCCCCGGGCGCGGACGGCGCTGCGCCGCCTCGGCCTGCTGGGCCTGCCGTCCTTTCCCGCATGGGTGGCCGCGTCCGCGCTGGAGACGGACGTGGACGAGGCCGAGCGGATCCTGGAAGACCTCGTGGACGTCTCGCTCGTCGACGTCGAGGGCGTCGACCCGATCGGGCAGCTCCGTTACCGGCTGCACGACCTGATCCGGCTGTTCGCCAAGGAGCGCGCCCTGGCGGAGGACGACGCGGCGGCCCGCAACGCCGTCGTCGCCAGGGTGCTCGGCGGGTGGATCTGGCTGGTCGAGCGCATCAACGAGGCGGCGCCGCCGTATCTCATCTCGGTGCCCGCCTCCTACCGGCTGGCCCGCCCGGTGGACGACGAGGTCATGCGACTGGTGGTGGCCGATCCGCACGCCTGGTTCCGCGGCGAGCAGGAGGCGCTGATCGCCGGGGTCGAGCTCGCGGCGGCGTCGAACCTGGACGACCTCGCCGTGGAGCTGACCGCCGCGCTGGCGTGCACGGCGTTCGGCGGGCACCAGTACGTCTTCGACGACCCGTTCGCGAGCTGGCACCGGACGCACGAGGCGGCGCTGTCCGCGGCCCGCCGCATGGACAACGCCCTCGGCGAGGCGACCCTGCTCGCGGGCCTCGGGCAGCTGCACTACGAGCGGGACCTGTTCGCCGAGTCGCGTGCCTACCTCAGCCAGGCGCTGTCGATGTTCCGCGCGGCCAAGGACAGCCGCGGCGAGGGCGCCGCGCTCGCCGCGCTCGGCGCCGCCTGCCGGGAACAGGGGTACCTGCCGGAGGCGCTGCACTTCCTGGACCGGGCACGGGAGCTGCTGACCGGCCACGACGACGCCTCGGCGCTCGGCCACGTGCGGCGATTAGCCGGCACCGTGCGGCTGGAGATTGGGGACTACCCGGCCGCGTGGTCCGATCTGGAGGAGGCGCTGGCGCTGTTCACCGCCGCGGGGTCCCGCCGCGGCCAGGGCCTGACGTTGCGCAGCATGTCGCTCTACCACCGCGCCAGGGGCGAGGCGGGCCGGGCCGAGGAGCTCGCCCGGCGCGCGCTGGCCGTCTTCCAGGCGGCCGACGACCGCATGATGGAGGCGTACTGCGTGCGCGCGCTGGCCAAGGCGCTGCTGCGTCAGGGCAGGTTCGACGAGGCCAGGGAGCCGTTGCGGGAATCCCTCACGCTGCTGCGCACGCTGCAGGACTCGTTCGGCGAGGCGTGCACGTTGCGCACGCTCGGCGAGCTGCACCTGGCCGAGGGGCGGCTGTACCAGGCCAAGGAGTGCCTGGAGGAGTCGCTGCGGATCTGGGAACGCCTGCGCGCCGCTTTGTTCCGGGCCCGTACCCTCCGCGATCTGGCCGGCGTGCACGAGGCGCTCGGCGACGCCGCCACCGCCGAGACGACCCGGGCCGAGGCCGTGGAGGTCTTCCGGCTGCACGGCTCCAGGGAGTACGGCGAGTTGTCGCTGTAACCCGGATTACAGCGGACTTGTAGCGGCCGGGCCGATGCTGCGTCATGCCTCCCCGATCCGCCCACGGAGGGCTTCATGGCGCAGCACGTTCTTCTGTCCGACCCGCGAATCGCCGCCATGCCGGTGAAGGAGTCCGGCGAGCCTCTCATCGATCTCCGGAACGACGAGGTCATCCGGGTGGACCTCCGGCTGGCCGATCTTTTGGGCGCCCACGCGCAGGTCCGGCTCGGCGTCGCCGACCGTCTGACGGCCGCGCAGACCCAGCTCCCCCGCGGCCTGCGGCTGCTCCTCGTGGAGGGATATCGACCGTACGCACTACAGGAACGCTACTTCGCGAACTGCCTGACCAGGATGCGGCGGGCGCATCCCGGCTGGACGCCGGACCGGCTGCGCGCCGAGGCGGGCAAGTACGTCTCGCCGCCCGAGGTGGCGCCGCACGTGGCCGGCGGGGCGGTCGACGTCACACTGTGCACCGTGGACGGGACCGAGCTGCCGATGGGCACGGAGGTCAACGCGACACCTCCGGAGTACGGCACCGAGTGCTACACGGGGTCGCCGGAGATCTCGGCGGAGGCGAAGGGGAACCGGCAGGTCCTGATCGCCGCCATGACGGCGACGGGATTCGTGAACTACCCCACCGAGTGGTGGCACTGGTCCTACGGCGACCGCTACTGGGCGTTCGTCATGAGGGCGCCCCACGCCCGGTACGGGCCGGCCGACTTCGCCGGGTGAGCGCGGGGGCGCCGTCTCCGGTGATGTTTGGGAATTTCCGCAAATCAGGAAACTTACCTCGCCAGTCCTGTAAGTACGGTTCACATGCCACAGGGGCGCATGCGAATCACCAGGTCAGGCATCTTCCGGTGAACTGATGGAATTTCCCGGTATTTTCGGCCTTGACGTCTTTAGACACCCTAAGTAATGATCCGGAGATATTTATGAACAGCTGACATGGCACCTCCCCGACCCCCGCGTGAAGGAGTCAGCGATGAGGGTGGCCCGTACGATCGTGGTCCTGGCCGGGATGTCGGCCTTGCTGATCCCGGGAGCGTCGCAGGCCACGACCACGTCGCCGGGGGACGCCGTGGCGGCCGAGCAGGCCACCGGTGCCGTGTCGCACGGGTGGGCCAAGGCGCCGCTGCGCCGGGTGGCGCCCAAGGGGTTCCGCGTCGGGGCCGCGGCGGCCGGCGGGGGGCACCATCTGGAGCAGGATTATCCGGATCCCTTCACCTTTGACCGTGTGTACCGCCGGGCGCTGGACGTGCATTTCAACTCCCTGACGCCGGAGAACCAGCTGAAATGGGAGTTCGTCCACCCGGAGCGGAACCGGTACGAATTCCGCGCGGCGGACGCGATCGTGAGGTTCGCCCGCGAGCACGACCAAGGAGTGCGGGGGCACACGTTGCTCTGGCACAGCCAGAACCCGGCGTGGCTGACGGAGGGGAACTTCACGGCCGACGAGCTGCGCGGGATCCTGCGGGACCACATCCGCACGGTGGTGGGACGCTACAAGGGCAAGATCTACCAGTGGGACGTCACCAACGAGATCTTCGACGGCAGCGGCAACCTGCGCACGTCGGAGAACATCTGGCTGCGGACGCTCGGCCCGGGTGTCATCGCCGACGCGTTCCGCTGGGCCCACCAGGCCGACCCCAAGGCGAAGCTGTTCCTGAACGACTTCGGGGCCGACGGGATCAACGCGAAGAGCGACGCCTACCTGCGGCTCGCGCAGGAGTTGCGGGCCGCCGGCGTGCCGGTCCACGGTTTCGCCGTGCAAGGGCACCTGAGCCTGCCGAACGCCTTCCCCGCCACCATGGCCGCCAACCTCAAGCGCTTCGAGGACGCCGGCTTCGAGACCGCCGTCACCGAGGTGGACGTGCGGATGCCGCTGCCCGGCGGCGCCGCGCCGACCGAGGAGCAGCTGCGGACCCAGGCCGACTACTTCCGCCAGGCGCTGGACGCGTGCCTGAGCGTCAAGCGCTGCAAGTCCTTCACCGTCTGGGGCACCATCGAGAAGTACTCCTGGGTCCCGATCTTCTTCCCCGACCAGGGCCAGGCCACCATCCTGTGGGACGACTACCGTCCCAAGCCCGCCTACCACGCCCTCCAGTCGGCCCTCGCCGCGGCCCGGCGGGGCAGGTGACGGTTCCCCTGGCGGCACGGCGCCGGTAGATCTTCATCGGCCACACGGGGCGAGACCCCGTGTGGCTCTTCGGCGTTCATCGGCGCAGGCCGGGGCGTACTCGTCCGGGTGGGGTGACATGCGTCATAAAGAGGACTCTGAGAGTCCTCTTTATGTTAGGTTCGGCCTGTGCGTCTCAATCGGTCCACCGACATCGGTCTCCGGGTCCTCATGCTCGGCGCGGCCCGCGACCGGCTGCTCACCATCGACGAGATGGCCGAGTCGCTGGTCGTGCCGCGGCATCACCTGGCCAAGGTCGTCCAGCGGCTCCAGCACCTCGGCGTGCTGGAGACCGTGCGAGGGCGGAGCGGAGGGGTGCGGCTCGCCGCCTCGGCCCGGACGGCCTCGGTGGGAGGGCTGGTGCGGGAACTCGAAGGGGCGACCGAGGTCGTCGACTGCGAGGGGGACCCGCCCTGTCCGCTGAATCGGGGGTGTCTGCTGCGGGGGGCTCTGCGGCGGGCACAGGAGGCGTTCTACGCCAGCCTCGATCCGATCACGGTCGGGGATCTCACGGCGCCGCCGACGCGGCAGGTGCTGCTCGAACTCGGGCGCCACTGAAATCCAACTGCTTTTCTCTGGGGGAAAACGATGCTCTCCGCTACCAGCGTTCCGATCGTCCGGGCGACCCTGCCCGTCGTGGGGGAACACCTCGACGCCATCTCCGGGGTCTTCTACGAGACGATGCTCGGCGAGAACCCTGAGCTGCTGGACCTGTTCAGCCGGAGCGCGCAGGCCACCGGGGAGCAGAAGTACGCGCTGGCCGGCGCGGTCGCGGCGTTCGCGGCGCATCTGGTGGGAACGGGGGCGGACGCCCCGGTGATCGACCAGATCGCGGAGCGGGTCGCGCAGCGGCACTGCGCCCTCGGCATCCGGCCCGAGCAGTACACCGTGGTCGGCAGGTACCTGCTGGGGGCGGTCGGGACCGTGCTCGGCGAGGCGGTCACGCCGCGGGTCGCCGCCGCGTGGGACGAGGTGTACTGGCTGTTCGCGGCCCGGCTGATCGGGCGCGAGGCGCGGCTCTACGCCGAGGCCGGGGTGGACGGTGCCGACCCGTGGCGCGAGTACACGGTGGCCAACAAGATCGCCGAGGCGGACGAGACCGTGTCGTTCATCCTCGTCCCGTCCGACGGCGGCGCCGCACCCGGCTTCCTGCCGGGCCAGTACGTCACCGTGGCCGCCGACCTGCCCGGCGACACCCGGCAGCTGCGGCAGTACACGCTCTCCCAGGCACCCGCCGCCGGCGCGCTGCGGATCACCGTGCGCCGGGTGCGCGGCGCGGAGGGCACCCCGGACGGCGAGGTCTCCGGCTTCCTGCACGACCACGTCGCCATCGGGCGGCGCCTTCGGCTGAGCCACCCCTACGGCGCGCTCACCCTGCGCGACGGCGAGGCACCCCTGGTACTGGTCAGCGCGGGCGTCGGCATCACCCCGATGGCCGCGATCCTCGACCACGTCGCCCGCGCCCAGCCGAGCCGCGACGTCACCGCGGTACACGCCGACCGCAGCCCCGACCGCCACCCCCTGCGCGCCGACATGCACGCCAGCGGCTCCCGTCTGCGGTCCTTCCGCAGCCTCGTCTGGTACGAGCAGGGCGCCCCCGGCGCGTTCACCGGGCGCATCGACACCGACGTGATCCCCCTGCACCCCGAGGCCGACGTCTACCTCTGCGGCCCGATCCAGTTCATGCAGGCGGTCCGGGCCGGCCTGCACAGGCGCGGCCTGCCCGACGAGCGGATCCGCTACGAGGTCTTCGGGTCCGAGCAGTGGCGGCGGCCAGCGACGGCGGCGGCCGGTTCCTGATCGGGCGAGCCCTCCAGGTCCCCGCCCCGGCGCGCCCTCGGGGGCACTGCGGCGGGGACGGGGGCCGTGGGATGGTGGGGTATGGGCAGTGATGAGGTGCGGGACGGGGTCTCGCTGACGAATCTCGGGAAGCCGCTGTTCGACGGGGCGGGGGCCACCAAGAAAGATCTGGTCGACTATCTGGACGGGGTGCGGGAGCGGATCCTGCCGGTGCTGCGGGGGCGGCCGTTGTCGGTCGTGCGGGTGCGGGAGGGGCAGGAGCCGTTCATGCAGAAGAACGTGCCCAAGTACGCGCCGGAGTGGTTGCGGACGGTCACGGTGTGGGCCGAGTCCTCGCGGCGGGAGGTCTCCTACGCGTTGTGTGATGATCGGCGGTCGTTGCTGTGGTTCGCGAACCAGCGGGCCGTCGAGTATCACGTGGGGCTGGCGATGGCGGAGCGGCCGGATCGGGTCACGTACATGGTGCTCGATCTCGACCCGCCGGAGGGGGAGGCGTTCGGGGTGGTGGTGCGGGCGGCTCACCTGATCAGGCAGGCACTGGAGGAGTCGGGGCTGGCGGGGGCCGTCAAGACGTCGGGAGCCAAGGGGGTGCACGTGTTCGTGCCCGTGGCGGCCTCGGCGATCGAGGATGTGGCGGCGGCCACCCGGGCGGTGGCGGCGCGGGCGGAGCGGATCGATCCGGCGCTGGCGACGACGGCGTTCATCCGGGAGGACCGCGGGGGGAAGGTGTTCCTGGACTCGACGCGGGCGGGCGGGGCGACGGTCGTGGCGGCCTACAGTCCGCGGATACGGCCGGGGGCGCCGGTGTCGTTCCCGGTGGGGTGGGACGATCTCGGCTCCGTGACGCCGGGGGACTTCACGATCCACACGGCGCTTGAGGCGCTAGGCGACGGGGATCCGTGGGCCGAGCACATGCCCGAGCCGCAGGAGTTGCCGGTGGATCTGGTGGAGGAAGGGCACACGATTCCGGTGGCGCGGGTGCAGGCGATGCACGAGGGGAAGCGGCGGGCGCGGGCACGGCGCGGCTGAGCTGGAAGCAGGGCGAAAAGGTTCCGGGGCGGATGTCGAGGACGCGCCGGTGACTCCGACCGTCCGGTGAGAGTGCCGATCGAGGTGCCTCTGGGTCCCCGAGGGGGCTCATGGACGGGCACGGGTCCTCCGTGAGAGGGCCTGTGGAGGGAGTTCGGCGTGCGGAAGATCATTTACTGGGTGCACACGTCGCTCGACGGGTTCATCGAGGGCCCTCAGGGGGAGTTCGACTGGACGAGCATGGGGCCGGAGTTGTCGGCGTACTCGTTCGGGCTGGTCGAGAGGTCGGACACCTTCCTGTACGGGCGGGTGGTGTGGGAGATGATGTCGTCGTACTGGCCGCAGGCGGAGTCGATGTCGGACCACGAGCACGATCTGAAGTTCGCGCCGATCTGGCGGGAGACGCGGAAGGTCGTGGTGTCGCGGAGCCTGGACTCGGCCCCGTACGGGGCCACCGTGATCGGCAAGGACCTCGCGGCGGAGATCACGGCGCTGAAGCGGGAGGACGGCAAGGATCTCCTGCTCACGGGGGGTTCCGGGCTGGCGGCGTCCCTCACGGCGCTCGGGCTCGTCGACGAGTACCACATCGGGGTGCAGCCCGTCGTGCTCGGCGGGGGGAAGCCGCTGTTCCCCCGGCCGGAGGGGCGGATCCACCTGGAGCTCGTCGAGTCGGAGGTCTGTGACGGCAGGGCCGTGGTGTCGCGGTACCGGCCCGCGGACGGGGGACGCGGGTAGCCCTGACGGCCGGGTGGCCGTACGGCGGGACGTGTCCGCCGCACGGCCACCGGGTCATCGGATCGGAGGGACGGGGGGCACGGGAGCGGCGGGAGCGACGCAGAGGGGGCCGTCGGCGGAGGCGTCCGGAACGGTGGGAATGTCCGGCATGGCGGGCGCGACGGGGGCGGCCGGGGCATTGGGCATGGCCGGGGCGTTGGGCGCGCCTGGAGCAGCGGGAGCAACGGGGACGGCCGGGGCTGGGGCATTGGGAGCCGCCGGTGCGACCGGAGGGCGTTGGGCCCTGGTGAGGCTTGCGGGGGGTGTGCCGCAGTCGCCGTCGTCCAGGGTCGCGGCGTAGACGGCACCGCCGGAGAGCAGTCCGGCGGCCAGCAGGACGGTCATGATCAGAGTGCGGTTCGCCATGGGAGCGTGTCCTTTCGCGGGTCCATGGCTCCATTGCGGCAGATGCGGTGTTTGGCGGGTGTTTCCGGCCTCACGCGGCGCCGATGACCTCCAGCGCGGGACGAGGGGCCCGGCCGAGCAGTTCGCGCAGCTCACCGCCGGTACGGTCCAGGAAACCCGCGGCGATGGCCGAGTACGTGCCGACCAGCATCGGGACCTGGAACGGCTCGGCGCCGGACGCGGCGACGCGGGTGCGGGCCTCGGCCAGGGTCTCGGGCGCGTAGGTGACGTGCGGGCCGTACGCCTGTGCCAGGTCGGCGCCGCCGATGGCGTGTTCGCCGACGAGTTCGTACACCCGGCCCGCGTGGGCGGGCGCGCCGGTGACGACCCGGACGGCGGCGTCGGCGAGGTCGGCGCGGGCCACGGCGGCGAGGCGCCCATCGGCCAGGGGCGCGGTGATCGTGCCGTCCGGCGACGGGGCGGCGAGCCAGGCCAGCAGTTCCGCGTAGAGGCCGTTGCGCAGGATCGTCCAGTTCAGCCCGCTCTCCCGCAGCCGGCGCTCGGTCCAGCGGTGCGGCAGCGCGTACGGCAGATGGTCGCCGTCCGCGCTCAGGCTGGTGTAGACGACGTGGCCCACGCCCGCCTCCCGCGCGGCGGCGAGGGCGGCGCCGTGGCGGGCGATGACGGTGTCGTCCTCGCCGTACCCCGCGGAGATCAGCAGCAGCACGTCCACGCCCGCGAACGCCTCGGCGAGGCCGCGGGGGGCGTCGAAGTCGGTGCGGCGGACCGGCAGCGGGCCGCGGGCGCGCCCGGGGTCGCGGGTGCCGAGCAGGACGTCGTCGCGGCCGGACAGCCGCTCGGCGACCAGGGTGCCGAGAGCGCCGGTGGCGCCGGTGACGAGGATCAACGGAGGTCTCCCTCGGGGAGTAGGTTCTTTTCGGTAACCGCAACCATGCTGCGGACTCGTTCCGCGGCGCGGAAGGAGGCACTTCGATGTCAGCGGGGCACACGGCGGTAACCACCGAGCCCGTCGTCACGTGTGGCGGCGAGGACTGTGGCATACGCGGGGTTCTCGACCGGATCGGCGACAAGTGGTCGGTGCTCGTGGTGGTCGAGCTGGCGCAGGGCGTCCGCCGCTTCCGTCAGTTGCAGCGGGCGATCCCCGGCATCTCGCAGCGCATGCTGACGCTCACCGTGCGGCGCCTGGAGCGCGACGGGCTGATCACCCGCACCGTCCATCCGATGGTCCCGCCGCAGGTCGACTACGAGCTCACCGCGATGGGGCACAGCCTTACGTACCTGGTCAAAGCGCTCGCCGACTGGTCGGCGGAGCACCAGGACGCCATCGCGCGGGCCCGCGAGCGATGGGACGAGGCGAACCCCGGCTCCGGAATCCACTGAGGGACGTAACGGCGACCGAACACCGCGCCGGTCACCATGGGGGTGGACGCGAGGAGGCGGCGTGCGGGTGCTGGTGGTGGAGGACGAGCGGTTGCTGGCCGAGGCGGTGGCGACCGGGTTGCGGCACGAGGCGATGGCCGTGGACGTGGTGCACGACGGGGCGGCGGCGCTGGAGCGGGTGACGGTGCACGAGTACGACGTCGTGGTGCTCGACCGGGACCTGCCGGTGGTGCACGGGGACGAGGTGTGCCGGGCCATGGTGGAGGCGGGGACGGGGTGCCGGATCCTGATGCTGACGGCGGCGCGGGACCTGCCGGACACCCTCGCGGGCTTCGGGCTGGGGGCCGACGACTACGTGACCAAGCCGTTCCGGCTGGCGGAGCTGATCGCGCGGGTGCGGGCGCTGCACCGGAGGACGGGGCCCGCTCGGCCGCCGGTGCTGGAGCACGCGGGGGTGCGGCTCGATCCGCATCTGCGGGAGGTCGCGCGGGACGGGCGGGAGGTGCGGCTCACCCGTAAGGAGTTCGCGGTGCTGGAGATCCTCATGGCGGCGGGGGGCGGGGTGGTGAGCGCGGAACGGCTTCTGGAGAAGGCGTGGGACGAGAACGCCGACCCGTTCACCGGGGCGGTGCGGATCGCCCTGCACGGGCTGCGGCGCAAGCTGGGCGAGCCGCCGGTGATCCACACCGAGGTCGGGGTGGGATACCGGATGGCCCCGCGATGACGGCACCGGCGGCGGTACGGCCGCGGGCCGGGGTGGGGACGCCTTCCCTGCCCATCCGGGCCCGGCTGACGCTGATCTACTTCGGGTCGTTCCTGGTGGTGGCGGTCGCGCTGCTGAGCTGTGTGTACCTTCTGATGCGGAACCTGGCCACCCCGCCCGTCGCGCCGGTCGCGCCCGGTGGGGGGCCGCCCCCGGTGGCGGCGTCACCGGCGTCCGGGCTGTTCCAGGCGTCCGCGATCGCGCTGGCGGTGTGCGGGGTGATCGCCCTCGGGGCGGGACGGCTCATGGCGGGGCGGGCGCTGGCGCCGGTCAACCGGGTCACCGCGACCGCCGCCCGGATCGCGGCGGGCAACCTGCATCAGCGGGTGGGGCTGGCCGGGCCGGACGACGACGTCAAACGGCTCGCGGACACCGTGGACGGCATGCTGTCCCGGCTGGAGGCGGCGTTCGAGGCGCAGCGGCGGTTCGCGGCGAACGCGTCGCACGAGTTGCTCACGCCGCTGGCCACCAGCCGGGCGATCCTGGAGGTGGCGGCGGCGCATCCGGAACGGTGCGACATGAGCGAGTTGACGAGCAAGTTGCTGGCCGTTAACGAGCGGGGGGAACGGATCGTGGAGGCGTTGCTGACACTCGCCTGGGCGGATTACGGGGGTGTGGAGCGGCGTGACGTCGATCTGGCGGCGGTGGTGGGGGAAGCGGTGGAACGGGCCGGGGCGGAGGCCGAGGCGCGGGGGGTTTCGGTGCGGGTGCGGCTTGGGGCCGCGCGGGTCGACGGTGATCCGGTACTGCTCGGGCGGCTGGCGGACAATCTGGTGGTCAACGCGGTGCGGCACAACCATCCGGGTGGGCTGGTCGAGGTCTCTTCGGTCGATTCCGGCGGGGCCGCCACGCTCACCGTGAGCAACACGGGGGCGGCGGTGGCGCCGGGGACGGTGGGGCAGCTGTTCGAGCCGTTCGTGCGGCTGCGTCCCCGTACTCAGCAGGACGGGGTGCCGGGTCAGGGGCTGGGGATGGCGATCATCCGGGCGGTCGCGCAGGCCCATGGGGCCGGGCTCACCGCCACCGCCAATCCCGAGGGAGGGCTCACCGTGTGCGTGCGGTTCCCCGGCCCGACGCGGCGGTGAGAGCGGCCATGATCAGGGCGGTCAGCGGAAGGGGGAAGGGTGTGAAGGGGGTGGCGAGGATCAGGACGGGGGCCGCGAGGAAAGCGGCGGTGATCAGGGGGCCCGGGTGGTGCGGGCGGGCGTGGACGAGCCAGAGGCTGAGGACGAACACGGCGACGGGGGCGGTCAGGGCGGTGGTGGTGGCGAAGTCGCCCAGGTGGGATTTTCCTGAGGCGTGGTCGACGGAGACGGCGAGGCCCGCGCCTACGGCGGCGGCCGAGGCGAAGATCAGGTAGTGGCCGTAGCCCCAGGGGAAGGCGACGCGGTTCGAGGTGAGGATCTTTTCCGCGGGGTGGGCGAAGTAGAGCCACCACATGGAGAAGACGATCACCAGGCCGCTGAGGGCGATGGTGAGCATGGTCGAGGTGGGGGCCTCCCCGTCCAGGCCGGCCTGGACCGCTACGGTGGCGGAGAGGATGGACTCGCCAAGCACGATGATGGTGAGCAGGCTGTAGCGCTCGGCGATGTGGCTGGAGTGCCACGTGGTGGTGAGTGAGCGCTCGGCCCACAAGGGGGTGGCCAGTTCCGCGGCCACCAGGACCAGGAACGAGGCCAGGCCGGTGGACTCGGGGAGGGCCAGGCGGGCTATCCAGCCGGCCTGGACGACGGTGATGCCCAGCGCGTAGCGCAGGGCCACCCGCCTGCGTGCCCGATCCTCCCGGGCGGCCCGCAGCCACAGGGCCACCATGGCCAGGCGCATGACCACGTAGCCGAGGGTCACCAGGCCGAAGTCCTTGTACTCGAAGGCGCGCGGCACCCCCGCGGCGAGGATCAGCACGCTCGAGATCTGGACCAGGACCAGCAGGCGGTAGAGGACGTCGTCGGTGTCGTAGGCCGAGGCGAACCACGTGAAGTTCATCCAGGCCCACCAGATGGCGAAGAACACCATCGCGTACCCGACGAGCCCCGCCCCCACGTGCGCCTCAGCGAGCGCATGATGCAGACTCACCGCCGCCTGCGCCACCGCCACCACGAAGCAGAGATCGAACAACAACTCCAACGGCGTAGCGGCACGATGCCCCTCCTCCGGATCCCGCCCCACCATGGCACTACGCCACACCGGCCGACGCACGCCTACGGACGGCTCACTCATCTTCGACTTCTCCCAGCAAGAGGTGCAGGTGCCAGTCGAGTAAAGCACCGTTCGTCCCACCCCAAATCCCCCCACCTCCCAACCCAACCCACCATCCAAGAACCCCCGTCACCCCGCCGCCCCGGCGCCCCGCCCCGTCACCCCGCCGCCCCGGCGCCCCGCCCCGTCACCCCGCCGCCCCGGCGCCCCGCCCCGTCACCCCGCCGCCCCGCCTCGTCACCCCGGCGCCCCGTCCGGGCTCGTCTTACCGGCGCCGAGTCGGCGGGACGTGGTACGGCGAACCCGGCGCCGCCGTACGGCGGTCAACCCGCGATACGTGCGGCGCCAGGTGAAACGGTCCTTGCCGGAGGACGCGCTTCGCGCGGAAAGGCGCAAGGGCTGTCCTCATACGGGGGACACCCCCGCACCCCCGAGCCTGCCGGGCTCACCCCACTCCACCGCGACACATTCCAGTCAATGCCACTGTTCGAGCCCATCCCCACCGTTCCCGCCATCCCCCGATCCGGTCCCGGTCCATGCCCCCGATCCGGCTTCACCCTCCCCGCCCGGCTCCACGCATAGCCGCGCGGACCGCTACTCCTCGCCCTCCGTGGCCTTCTGTGTACCGGCGCCGCGACAGCGGAACGCGATACGGCGAACCGGGCGCCGCCGGACGGCGGTTGACCTCACCCTCTTCCGTTACCCGCACTGGGTTGTCCACCCCGAACGGACATCCGCCCTGGCGGTCGCCCTGGTCGGCGCCGCCGGATGGCGGTTGACCTAGCCCCTCTTCCGTTACCCGCACGGGGGTTGTCCACCCCGAACGGACATCCGCCCTGCCGGTCACGAGCCGATGCCGAGTCGGCGGGACGTGGTACGGCGATCCCGGCGCCGCCGGATGGCGGTTGACCTAGCCCCTCTTCCGTTACCCGCACGGGTTGTCCGCCCCGAACGGACATCCGCCCCGGCGGTCGCCTTGGTCGGCGCCGCGACGGGGGAACGCGGCACGGCGAACCCGGCGCCGCCGTACGGCGGGACACCGGCTCACCGGGACGCGTCGCGGTGGAGGACCACGAGCCCGGCAGGCCCGGGGGTGCGGGGGCGTCCCCCGCAGGAAAACAGCCCTCGCGGCCTTCCGCGCGGAGCGCGGCCTCCGCGAGGACTATTTCACCGGCGCCGCGCACACGCGGGGGTTGTCCGCCATACGACGGCACGAAACGGCCGTCCCTCGGCCCGCCGGGACGCGTCATAGCGGAGGACCACGAGCCCGGCAGGCCGGGGGGTGCGGGGGCGTCCCCCGCAGGAGAACAGCCCTCGCGGCCTTCCGCGCGGAGCGCGGCCTCCGCGAGGACCATTTCACCGGCGCCGCGCACACGCGGGGTTGTCCGCCATACGACGGCACCGGACTGGCCGTCCCTCGGCCCGCTGTTCCGGGGCCGGAGTGGGTGCTGCGGGAGTGGTACGGCGGGACACCGGTCCGCCGGGACGCGTCATAGCGGAGGACCACGAGCCCGGCAGGCCGGGGGGTGCGGGGGTGTCCCCCGCAGGAGAACAGCCCTCGCGGCCTTCCGCGCGGAGCGCGGCCTCCGCGAGGACCATTTCACCGGCGCCGCGCACACGCGGGGTTGTCCGCTACGGCGGCGCCGGATTCGTCGTACCACGGCCCGTTGTACCGGTGCCGGAGTGGGTGCTGTGGGGGCGGGCCGAGGGTGGCGGTAGTGCTTGGGAGGGGTTGTTCGGTACTTAAACAGTTAAGCGATGATGCTATGTGTAGGGAAAATTGGTGCGGGCGGTGGCGGCTGGAAATCGGTCCTGGCGGCCACGCCCGATGAAACTTTCACTTAGGGGGTTTCAGAAAGATTCAGGTATTTGTTCTCTTCCGGTGAACAGGTCATTCGGCTCGCAGGTTGTCCATGTGGAAGTCGCCTGTGCTGAACCAGACCATGAGGCCGCGGACGTCCGAGAGGTCCTCGATCGTGCAGGACAGGGCGGAGGTCAGGTCGATCTCGACGGTGCCGGTGGTGTCGGGGTTCTGCCAGCCCCAGGTGGACTGGCACCAGGTGTAGCCGGGGCCTACCTGGAAAGCGATGCTGGTGGAGGTGCCTGCGGGGCCGGTGCGGAGGTCGTATTTCAGGGTGCCCTTGGCGGAGAGGTTGACGGGTTCGGGGAAGGTGGTGCCGAACCAGGCTCCGGCAGTGGAGTGGATCAGGAGGCTGTGGGTGCCGTCGGTGGGGTTCTGGTCGGACTGGGTGACGGTGCCGGGGTCGGTCTGCCAGTTGCCGGGGGCCCAGCCCTGGACACCGTCCTCGAAAGAGAACAACTTGATCGCGGCGCCGGGGTCGGGCTGGACGATCACCGTGAGGTCGGCGAGGTTGGAGACGCGGTTCCGGCTGTCGCGCACGGTGTACCGCGCCACGGTCCGGCCGCTGTAGCCCTCGGCGGGAGTGAAGGTCACCGCGCCGGTGGGCGCAGCCGTGAACCGGCCGGCCGCGACGGTCAGCTCGGCCTGCCTACCGGCCGCGGCCGGGTCGAGGTCCACCGTGGCCGGGCGGACCGTAGCGCCGTAGCCGATGTCGTTGGCGGTGACGGTCACGGTGGCGGGGACGCCGAACGTCGTGGTGGCCTGGTCGTTGTCGGCGACCGGCGGGAACGACGCGGGACGTCCGCGCAGCATCGACGAGGCGTTGGTCATGGTCTGGCACACGGGGCTCGGGCAGTACACCGTGAACCCGTCGTAGTCGGGGTACAGGGTGCCGTCGTCCTGGGTGCCCGCCAGCATCCAGTACATGTAGCCGTCGGTCCCGCTGACCACGGCGTCCAGCCACTCGCGGTACACCGGGTTGCGGGCCGCCTTGTCCCGGAAGCCGAACTCGCCGAGCACCACAGGCTTGCCGATCCGCCGGGCGTCGGCGTTGTGGCGCCGGATCCACTCGGTGCCCCAGGCTGCGTCCTTGCCCCAGCCGTCGGGGTACAGGTGCATCGACATGTAGTCGATCTTCGGGAGCCGGGCGAACGCCACGGTGTCCACGCCCTCGTTGCAGTTCTCGGTCCAGTCGGCGGACCCGGCGACGCAGTAGAAGCCCTCGTCGCCGACGGCGGCCAGGTGCTTGCGGTCCACGGATTTGATGTGCCGGGACATCTCGTCGGCCCAGGCGGTGAGCACGGCGGGGGTACAGGTGGCGGAGGTCGGGTAGACCCCCGAGCCCTTGCAGCGCGGCTCGTTGCCGAGCTCCCACGCCATCACGGTCGGGTCGTCCTTGTACAGCCCCCCGGTCAGGGTGTTGCGGCGGTTGAGCAGGTGGCTGATCCAGTCCTTGTACCAGCCGCGGATCCGGGCGTCGGTGTAGAAGTCGTCGTGGTAGGTGGCCCCGGCCCAGCGGACGTACTGGTCGATGCCCCCGAAGTCCGCCCAGTTGTTGACGAACGGCACCACGAGCTTGATGCCGGACTCCTTGGCCTTCTTCAGGACGTAGTCGAGGTGCTCCAGGCCGGTGGCGCCGTCGTTGTACGCGGGCCGCGTGCCGTCCCAGTACTGGAAGTAGACGCCGTTCTCGATGTGGTGGACCGAGTTGCTGCCGTCCTGGTTGCCGATGTCCAGGAAACCCCAGATGCGCATGACGCGGAGGTCGGCGGCTTTGGCCCGCGCGAACACGTCGTCCACCATCGCGGCAGACCGGTACCCCAGGTAGTAGTTGTTGGTGCCGGCGAACCGGAACGGTTTGCCGTCCAGCACGAGGTCGGCGCCCTTACGGGTGACGAAACCGTGGTCGCCGCCGGTGTGGGCGCTCGCGGTGCCGGGCACGGCGAGCAGTCCGGCCAGTAGTGCGATCACCAGGGTGATCAGCTGTTTCCCCGATCTTCCGGGCTTGACGGGCAAGGTGTGCTCCTCAGGGGGATGGAATTCGCCTCAGAGGCGGAGGGGACGCCGCGCCGCCGCCGGCCCCGCGACCCCGGGGACGGCGGCGGGCCCGGGTCAGCCCTTGAGGCCGGACATCGTGATACCTCGGGTGAAGTGCTTCTGGAACAGCAGGAAGAAGATCACGGTGGGCAGCGACGCGAGCAGCGACGCCACCATCAGCACGCCCATGTGCTGGGTGCCGGTGAACGCCGAGTTCAGCCGGGCCAGCGCGACCGGGATGTTGGCCATCTGGTCGGTCTCCACGATGATCAGCGGCCAGAGGAAGTTGTTCCACTCGCCGAGCATCACGAAGATCGACATGGCGGCCAGCGCCGGGCGCAGCAGCGGCAGCACGATCTGCCACCAGATCCGCCACTCCCCCGCGCCGTCGATCCGGGCCGCCTCGACGAGGTCGTCCGGGACCGAGCGCAGGAACTGCACCAGGAAGAGCACCCGCCGTCCCCTGATGGCGGCGAGCTCCTTGGCGTGGCCGTCGTCCCAGCTGATCGCCGAGATCTTGATCTTCACGTCCGGGTGGCTCCTGGTGTACAGGTCGGCGGCCTTCTGCAGGATCGCCGCCTCGTCCTCGGCGCCGGTGTTCCAGAAGGTGATGGTGACCGGACCGGCCTGGGAAGCCTGTTGCCCGGGCGGCGGAGCGGTGCCGGTCACACACGCCGTGGCCAGCATGCCGATGGCGGCGACCGCGATCACCATACGCTTGTTCACTGGCTTCCTCCGACTGTCAGGGGGTGGGAGGTCACATTTATGAACCGCTTAAGTACGGTGACCGTACGGCGATGCTGACAACGATGTCAACGCCGCGTTACCGAAATGCCGTGTCCGTTACGGGAACGGCGTCGCGCCCCTGGAACGGCATCGCCGCCCCGATCAGCGGGCACGTGCGTCAGGTGGGTGCATCCGGCGCCCGTGATCGCGCGAAGGGGTACGTGTGGACGTGGTGATCGAGCGGGACCGGACCGCGGCGAGGCGCGCGGTGGGCGGCGCGGTGGGCGCGCTGCTGCTCGGCGGGATGCTCGCCGCGCAGGTGGTCTCGGGCACGCATCCCGCGCCGGTGCGGCTGACCGGCGTGGTGGTGCTGCTGCTCGCGGGGTCCGCGGTGGCCTTCGCGGCGGCCGAGCGCGGGGCCGGGCGGGCGGCGGCGGCGTTCGGGGTGGCGGCCGGGGCCGGGTACGCGGCGGAGTGGATCGGGGTGCGGACCGGCGTGCCGTTCGGCGAGTACCGCTACACCGGCGTGCTGTGGCCCGCGCCCGGGGACGTGCCGCTGGTCGTGGCGGTGGCGTGGGGCGGCATGGGACTGGCCGCGCACGCCGTCGCGACCCGGGTGGTGCGCTCGGGCCGGTTCCTGCCCACCGCCGTCACGGGGGCGTTCGCGCTGACCGCGTGGGACCTGTTCCTCGACCCGCAGATGCTGAGGCTCGGCCTGTGGGAGTGGGCGGATCCCGGGCCGTACCGCGGCGTGCCGCTCAGCAACCTCGCGGGGTGGCTGGTCGTATCCTTCCTGGTCATGGCATTGATCGGCGGAGTGTTCCGCCGTGGGCCCGCCGGGGAGGGCACCGGCCTGGCCGCGCTCTACACGGCGATGGCGGTCATGGAGACGATCGGCTTCGCCGCCGTGTTCGACCCTCCCGACATCCTGGTCGCCGCCGTGGGCGGGGCCGCCATGGGGCTGTTCGCCGTCCTGGGCTGGGTGCGCCGGAGGCGGAGATGACGCGGCCGGCGCCCGCGGACGGGGATCTTGATCTGTGCCGCGCCGGGCGGTGCCCATGGCCGAGGTGATCGTTGTCGGCGGTGGGGCCGGGGGCATGGTGTGCGCGCTGCTGCTGGCCAGGGACGGGCATCAGGTCGTGTTGTGCGAGCGGCTGGGGCGGCTCGGAGGGAAGCTGGCCGAGCATCGCCGGGACGGGTTCACGTTCTCGGTGGGGCCGTCGCTGCTCACCCTGCCTGGGTTGTTCCACGACCTCGGGGTCCGGCTCGACCTGGTGGAGCCGGCCGAGCTGTGCCGTTACCGCTTCCCGGACGGCTCGGTGCTGTCCGCGCCGCGCGACCCCGGGCGGATGGCCGCCGAGGTGGACCGGCTCGCCCCAGGGGAGGGACGCGGCTGGCTGGCGTTCCACGCGTGGGCGCGCGAGTGCCTGGCGGCGTCCCGGCGGGCGTTCTTCACCGCCCCGCCGATCCGGCCGCCCCGCGACGCCAGGCCCGGCGACCTGCTGGCCATCGCCCCGGGCCGCACCCTGGACGGCCTGGCGCGGCGCTTCTTCCGCGACCCGCGCCTGCGTCAGTACGTCGGCCGCTACGCCACCTACGCCGGGTCGAGCCCCTACCGGGCGCCCGCCGCCCTCGGCTGCGTCCCGGCCATCGAGCACGGCGACGGCGGCTGGTACGTGCGCGGCGGGCTGCCCCGGATCGCGGACGCCCTGGCCGGGCTGCTGGCCGAGGCCGGGGTGGAGGTGCGGCTCGGCACCGAGGTGGCCCGGGTGCTGGACGGGCACGGACGGGTGGGCGGGGTGCGGCTGGCGTCCGGGGAGGTCGTGCGGGCCGACGCGGTCGTGGTGAACGCCGACGCCGCCCAGCTGTACGGGCGGCTGCTGCCCGACCGGGCCCGGCTGCGGCGCCTCGCCGGGCTCGGGCGGTCGTCGTCGGCGTTCCTGATGCTCGCCGGGGTGGAGGGCCGCACCGACGGGCTGCCGCACCACTCCGTCGTGTTCTCCGGCGACTACCCCGGGGAGTTCGCCGACATCTTCCGGCGGGGACGCCCGCCCGAGGACCCGACCGTGTACATCGGCTGCTCGGCGGTGGACGATCCCACGCAGGCGCCGCCCGGCACGGAGAACTGGGTGATGCTGGTCAACGTGCCCGCCCGCGACCCCGCGCGGTGGCCGATGACGCCGGAGGCGTACCGCGACCTGGTGCTGGAGCGGCTGGCGGCGCGCGGCCACGACCTGGCGGGCCGGTTGCGCTTCGTCGACCTGTTCACCCCCGCCGACCTGCGCGACCGCTACGGCGCCTGGGGCGGCGCCATCTACGGCACGCCGTACCACGGGATGCTCGCCCCCTTCCGCCGCCCCGCCAACCGGGGCCCGCGCCGCGGCCTGTACCTGACCGGCGGCACCACCCACCCGGGAGGCGGCCTGCCGCTGGTCGCGATGAGCGGACGCCTGGTCGCCGGGCTCGTCTCCGAGGACTTCCCCCCGCACGGGCGTAAGCCGTGAGGGCGCTGCTGACGGCCGCGCAGGCCGCGGCGGCCCTGGTGGTCGCGGTACGGCTGGCCCGGGGACGGAACCGTCTGCCCCCGCTGCGCCGTCCCCCGGCGGACCACACCGCGTCCTCCGGCGACGACACGTCCGATCGTCCCGGCACGCGCCCGGCGGACGGCCGCGCGGCGCCCGGCGGCATCTCGGTGATCGTTCCCGCGCGGGACGAGGAGGCACGCATCGGGCCCTGCCTGCGGGCCGTGCTCGCCGATCCGCTGGTGGGCGAGGTGATCGTGGTGGACGACGAGTCGGAGGACGGGACGGCGCGGCTGGCCGCCGATCTGGGGGCGCGGGTCGTGGCGGGACGGCCGCTGCCGGACGGGTGGGTCGGCAAGCAGTGGGCGCTGCACCAGGGGCTCGCCGCGGCCACCGGCGACGTGGTGGTCACCCTGGACGCCGACGCGCGGCCGGAACCGGGGTTGTTCGCCGCGCTGACCGCGGCCCTGGACGGGTGCGACCTGCTCACCGTGGGGCCCCGGTTCGTCTGCGACAGGGCCGCCGAGCAGGCGCTGCACGCCGCGTTCCTCGCCACCCTGGTCTACCGGTACGGCCCGATCGGCACGAGGACTCCCCCGCCGCCGTACCGGGTGATCGCCAACGGCCAGTGCATGGCGTTCCGGCGCCGCGCGATGCTGGCCTCGGGCGGCCTCGTCCGGACCCGCGGCCACCTGACCGACGACGTGGCGCTGGCCCGCACGCTGGCCGGCGACGGGTGGGAGGTGCGCTTCCTGGACGCCCGCGCGCTGCTCGAGGTCGACATGCACGAGTCGGTGGCCGAGGTGTGGCGCGAGTGGGGGCGCTCACTGCCGCTGGCCGACGTCACCGGCCCGCCGCGCATGGCGGGAGACCTGGCCGTCGTCTGGCTCGCCGCCGGGCTGCCCGTCCTGCGGCTGCTGGCCGGCCGCCCCACCCGGCTCGACCTCGCCCTGCTGGCCGTACGTCTCCTGCTGGTCGGCGCGCTGTGGCGCGGCTACTCCCGCCCGGGGCCCGGCCTGCTGCTGTCGCCCCTGCTGGACCCGCTCGCGGCGCTGCGGCTGACCCTCGGGGCGCTGCGCCCGGCACGCACCTGGCGGGGCCGGTCGTACCCGCCGGCGGCCCGGTGAACGCCGCTCAGCCCCGGCGGGCGGTCAGCGCGGCCTGGGCGAAGCGCAGCCCGATGAGGCACATCAGCGCCCCGGTGGCGGCCACTTGGGCGAGCGGGGTGAACGGGATCTGCAGCAGCGGGACCGCGAACACCCCGGCACGGGCGCCGAAGGCGAACGAACGGGTGGCCAGGGCGGTGACCGCCAGCAGCGCGACGGCGGCCAGGAACGCCGGGGGGCACAGCACCGCGACGCCGCCCGCGAACGCCAGCACGGAACGGCCGCCGCGCAGGCCCGCGAACACCGGCCAGGCGTGCCCGGCCATCGCGGCGGCCACCCCGGCGTACGCGGGCAGCACGCTCGGCCCGGTCACCACGGCCAGGCCCGTGGTGTGGGCGCCGCTCACCAGCAGGCCGAGCAGCCCGGCGAGCGCGCCCTTGAGGGTGTCACCGGCGAACACCGGGAGCGCGGCGCGCGGGCCGAGCCGTTCCTTCACGTTCCAGTACCCGGGGTTGCGGTCGCCCACGTTCCGCGGGTCGAAGCCGTACGCCCTGGCCAGCAGGACCGCGACCGGCACCGAGCCGAGCAGGTAGCCGCCGATGACCGCGACGAGCAGGGGAACCATCGCTTCCTTCCATCTCATCAGGTACGCCGGCCGGGGCGCGGTGAAGTACATGGCCTTCGACCGCCCGGTGCTGCGCCGCACCCCCGGCCTGGTGTTCCACCGGCTGCTCGGCACCGGCCGGGGCCGCTCCACGACCGCCGGCGCCGACCTCCGCCGCTGGGCCCTGCTCGCGGTGTGGCGCGACGAGGCCGACCTCACGGATTTCCTGCTGCGCTCCCCCATCGCGGACCGGTGGCGCACCCGGGCCCTGGAGGCGTGGCACGTACGGCTGCGCCCGCTGTCGTGGCACGGCCGCTGGGACGGCACCGAGCCGTTCGGCCCGGCGTCCCAGGGGGCCGCGACCGGTCCCCGCGTGACCGGACCGGGCGGGGACGGTTCCGGTGAGGGCGGGCCGGTGGCGGTGCTGACGCGGGCGGCGATCCGGCCGGGGCGGTTGTGGGCGTTCCATCGTTCCGTCCCGGCCGTGGACCTGGAGTTGCGGCGGCACGGCTGCCTGGCCTCGGTGGGGGTGGGTGAGTTGCCGCTGGTGCGGCAGGCGACGTTCTCGCTCTGGCCGGACGCGGCGGCGGTCCGGGCCTTCGCGTACGAGGGCCGGGCGCACCGCCGGGTGATCGAGCGGGTGCGGGCCGAGGACTGGTACGGCGAGGAGTTGTTCGCCCGCTTCGTCCCCTACGGCAGCGAAGGCACCTGGGACGGTGCCGACCCTCTCGCCTGAGCCGCTCACGGGGTGAGGTGCGGCTGGACGCGGGTGGCCATCCTGCCCCGGGCCAGGTCGTGGGCGACCGCGCAGGCTCGGGCGACGGTGGCCGCGCGAGACGAGCCGTGGGCCACCACCACGGTGCCGTTCAGGCCGAGCAGGGCCGCGCCGCCGTGGGTGCTGGGGTCGTAGCGCCGGGCGACCTCGGCGAGCCTTTCCGGGACGGCGATGCCCGCCGCGGCCACCTGGGCGAGCGCCGCCCGCACCGTCCCCTCCACGTTCTTGAGCACGACGTTCCCGGTGAAGCCGTCGGTCACCACCACGTCAACGGTTCCGGCCAGCACGTCGTGGCCCTCGATGTTCCCGTGGAACCGGTACGGCAGGCCGGGCAGCAGCTCCGCGGCCCGGCGGGCCAGGCGGTTGCCCTTGCCGGGCTCGGACCCGATGGACAGCAGCCCCACCACCGGGGCGGCCACCCCGAGCACCACCTCGGCGTACGTCGCGCCGAGCACCGCGAACTGCGCGACCATCTCCGGGGTGGGGTCGGAGGTGGCCCCGGCGTCCACCAGGACGGTCGCGCCGCCCGTCGCCGTCGGCAGCGCCACCGCCAGCGCCGGGCGCAGCACGCCCGGCGCCCGCCCGAGCGAGCGCACCGCGCAGGAGACCACGGCCCCCGTGGACCCCGCGGAGACGAACGCGCCGCCTGTCCCCCGCCGCACCAGCTCGCACCCGACGGCCAGGCTGGACCCGGCGCCCGTCACCGCCCCCGAGCCGCGCTCGGTCATCGGCACGACGTCCGGTGCGTGCGCCACCCCGATCTCGCCCGCGGCCCCGTGCCGGGCCAGTTCGCCGCGCAGCTCCCCTGCCCGCCCGGCGAGGATCACCGGGACGCCGTACCGCCGCCACGCGAGCACCGCGCCCGCCACGGTCTCGGCCGGTCCGTGGTCCCCGCCCATCCCGTCGAGCACGACAGGCGCGGCGTCCCCCGGGTGATCCTCGCCGGACGCCTTCGCGCCGCCCTCCTCACCGGCCGGACCGGCCCCCTCCCGTCCGCTCATGGCGTCCCGGCCGGGACGCGGCGCTCGGCGCGGGTGGCGGCGGAGGCGGCGGTGAGGTGGCGGGCGAAGATCGTGAGGCGGCGGGCGACCGGGACGGCGGCCCGGGCCGCGAGGACGTCGTGGCCCGCGGCCTCGATCTCGGCCAGGATGCCGCCGTACAGCTCGTGCGCGGCTCTGATGCACGGCCGGGAGGACGGGACCAGCATGCCGACGCCGTCCAGCGCCAGCCGGTAGTGGTCCCTGGCGCGCCGCGCCTCGAACGCGACCAGCTCCCGCACGGCGGGGGCGGCCCGGGGCGCCCGCAGGTCGGCCACCGTGACGCCGAACGCGTCCAGGTCCGCCAGCGGCAGGTACACCCGGCCGCGGGCCAGGTCCTCGGTCACGTCCCGCAGGAAGTTGGTGAGCTGGAACGCCAGCCCGAGCTGCCGGGCGGGCTCCCTGGCCCGGTCGTGCGCGCCGGGCAGGGGTTCGAGCACCGGCAGCATCATGGTGCCGATGACGGCGGCCGAGCCCTCCATGTAGCCGAGCAGGTCGTCGTAGGTCGCGTACCGGTCCACGGTGAGATCGGCGCGCATCGAGCGCAGGAACGCCTCGATGTCGCCGTGGTCGATGCCGAAGGACCGCACCGTGTGGGTGAACGCCGGGAGCACCGGATCGTCCACCGGGTCCCCGGCGAGCGCCTGGGCGAGCCGTTCGGCCAGCACGTCCAGGGCCTTCTCCCGGTCGCCGGTCATGGCGAACGAGTCCACGATCTCGTCGGCGTACCGGGCGAAGCCGTACAGGGCGTGCACATGCGGGCGTTTCCACGCGGGCAGCAGGCGGGTGGCGAGGTAGTAGGAGCGACCGTGCCGCGCGTTCAACCGGCGGCACCGTTCGTAGCTGGCGGACAGCGTCATCGGCGGCTCTCCAGGATCCGTTCCGCGGCCAGGCGGCCGGAGATGAGGACCGGCGGCACACCGACGCCCGGGGCGGTGTACATGCCGGCGAAGTGCAGGCCGGGCACGCGGCGGGCGCGGCCGGAGGGGCGCAGCCAGGCGGTCTGGGTGAAGCGGTGGTCCAGGGCGAACGGCGTGCCCGCGCTGTGGCCGCGGCGGTGCCATCCGGGCGGGTCGATGGTGAGGCGCGGCGCCGTGGCCAGGTCGCCGTACCCGAGGCGGTCGAGGCGGTGCAGCAGGCGGGCCTCCAGGCGGGGG
This sequence comes from Sphaerisporangium aureirubrum, assembly GCF_042658925.1. Classification (NCBI taxonomy): domain Bacteria; kingdom Bacillati; phylum Actinomycetota; class Actinomycetes; order Streptosporangiales; family Streptosporangiaceae; genus Sphaerisporangium; species Sphaerisporangium aureirubrum. The sequence continues at coordinate 24,531 of NZ_JBHSRF010000058.1, read as the reverse complement.
GTGAGCCGGTCCCAGTCCAGGTCGCCGCGCAGGTTGGCGGTCGGTTCGAGGACGGTGAGGGTGGCGTGCCCGGCGGGGGCCGCGCCGGTGTCGGACTCGGGATAGGTGACCAGCAGGCTCGGGTCGGGCTGCGGCCTGCCCTCCTCCAGCGCCGCGAACGTGGACGACCACTGCGCGCCGAGGTGCAGGGTGTGGTGCGCCTGCCCGGCCAGCCGCCGGTCCAGGCCGAAGTGCAGCACCAGGCAGGACGGCGAGTAGCGGGGCCGGCGCAGCCGCCAGTCCGCGGCGGCGGCGGGCAGCAGGCCCGTGTGCGCGGCGGGCAGGTCGCAGGCCACCACCACGTCGCGGGCCGCCTGCCGCTCGCCGGTGCCGAGACGGACGCCGGTCACACCCGAGCCGTCCGCCTCCACCTCGGCGGCCCGCACGCCGTACCTGATCACGGCGCCCGCCTTCTCGGCGACGGCGGCCATGGCCAGCGGGATGGCGTGCATGCCGCCGTCACGGGGGAAGAACACCCCGCCGACGGTGTCCATGTGCGCCACCGACGCGTAGATCCCGAGCGCCCGCCGGGGCGACAGGCCGAGGTACAGCGCCTGGAAGGTGTGCGCCCTGATCAGCCGCTCGTCGGTGAGGTGGGCGCGCACCAGGCGGTCCAGCCTGCGGAAGCCGCCGAGGGCGGCCAGCCGGGCCAGCGCGTACGGCCGGGCGAGGGCGCGCAGCCTGGTCATGTCGCGGTCGACGAACGCGGGCCACTCCAGCTCGAAGAGCTCGGTCAGGAGGCCGCGGAACCGCAGGTAGCGGGCGGCCTCGGCGGGGCCGCACAGCTCACGCACCCGCTCGGCCATCGCCTCCCGGCCCGGCACCACGTCCAGGACGGAGCCGTCGTGGTAGGCGAAGCGGTAGTAGGGGTCGAGGCGCCGCAGCGGGAGCCAGCGGTGCAGCTCCTCCCCGGCGGCGCCGAAGGTGTCGGCGAGCACGCCGGGCATGGTGAGCACCGACGGCCCGGTGTCGAAGCGGTACCTTCCGAACGTGGCGGTGCCGCAGCAGCCGCCGGGGCCGTCCGAGGCCTCCACCACGGTCACCTCCCGCCCGGCCGCGGCGAGCCTGATCGCGGCGGCGAGCCCGCCGAGCCCGGCGCCGACGACCACCACCCGGCCGCGTCCGCCCATCAGGACGTCCTGCTCGTCGCCGCGCCCGCCAGGTCCGCCAGGGCGGCCCTGGCGTCGGCGGGCACGCGCGGGTCGTCCAGGGCGGTCACCGACGTGGCGACCAGGGTGGAGATGCGCCGCTCCACGGCGTCCAGCGCGCCCGTGGTGACGATCAGCTCGCGGGCCGCCGTCACGTCCTCCTCGTCGTGGACGCCGTCCAGCAGCGCGATGCCGTGCCCGTCGGCGCGCTCGCGAGTCTCGGCCGTGAGGTACGTCCGCTTGCGCTGCCGCAGGTCGGCCCCGGCGGGTTTGCCGGTGCGCGCGGGGTCGCCGAAGACGCCGAGGACGTCGTCCCTGAGCTGGAACGCCTCCCCGAGCGGCAGCGCGTAGGCGCTCAGCACGTCCCGCAGGGCGGGGTCGCCGCCCGCGATGGCGTGGCCGAGGTGCAGGGGGCGTTCCACGGTGTACTTACCGGACTTGTACGTCGACACGCGGGTCGCCGCTTCGAGGCCGTTCACGCCGCGGGCGGTGTAGGCGAGATCGAGGTACTGGCCGCCGATGATCTCCACCCGCAGCTGGGTGAACACCGCCAGCGCCTCGGCGAGCCCCGGCCCACCGTCCAGCAGCGCCGCGTCCGCCCAGGTGAACGCCAGCATCGCCATCAGGATCGCCACCGACTCGCCGTACCGCGCCGGGTCGCCCCACCAGCCGGATCCCCGGTGCCGCTCCGCCAGCGCCAGGTGGGCGGTCGTGCGGCCGCGGCGGGTGGCGGCCTCGTCCATGACGTCGTCGAGCATCATCGCGCTGGCGTGCAGCAGCTCGACCGCGCACCCGGCGGCGAGCACCGCGTCCGTGTCGTCCGGCGAGCCGCCCGCGGCGCGGTGCCCCCAGTACACGAAGGACGGCCGCAGGCGTTTCCCGCCCACCCGGACGAACTCCACCAGATGGCGGCGCAGCGTCTCGCGGTCGTCCTCGCCCAGGAAGGCCAGGCGCGCCATCTCGCCGTCGAGCAACTCGTCGAGCCGACGGTCCACAAGCCCTCTCAAATCGACCACGTCCCGTGTCGCCATCACCATCGGCGCAGCTCCTTTGATCGCTGTACACACCTTCGGCGGCGGTGACGCCTCGGATGCACCGATACGGGAGGGATCGCCGTCTGGCGCGCCCAAGCACCACGATCGTCCGCGACGGCTTCCGGCCGGAGTGGGCCCGCGCCTGTTTGACGGATTCTTGGGTACGGCGTGCCGGGAAGTCGTCGCGGGGCCGTGGCGCGGTCGCGTGGAACTGTCGGTGGGCTCTGCGATAGTTCCTCCGCAGCCTCACCCGCCGCGAGGGGTGGGGGACGACATCGCACGTCAGGAGGCAGAAGTGACACCGAAAGTGCTCCTCGCCATCGGCACGCGCAAGGGGCTGTGGCTCGCGGTCCGCGGCGCCGGGCAGGCGACGTGGGAGGTGTCGGGGCCGCACCACCACACGACGGACGTCCACGCCGTCGCCATCGACACGCGGCGCGGCGTGCCCCGGGTGCTGGCCGCGGTGACCAGCGAGCACTTCGGGCCGAGCGTGGTCACCAGCGACGACCTCGGCGCCACCTGGCGGGAGCCGGGCCGCGCGCCGGTCGCCTTCCCCGAGGACACCGGGACCGCGCTCACCCGGGTGTGGCAGATCGCGCCCGGCCCCGCCGGGCTGCCCGACGTCGTCTACGCCGGGACCGAGCCGTCCGCGCTGTTCCGGTCAACCGATGGCGGCGTCACCTACGAGCTGGTGCGGGGCCTGTGGGACCACCCGCACCGTGAGCGCTGGACCCCCGGCGGCGGGGGCATGGCCGTCCACTCGGTGCTCCCGCACCCGGTGGACGACAAACACGTCACGGTCGCGATGTCCACCGGCGGGGTATACCGCACCGCCGACGGCGGGAGCACCTGGGAGGCCGCCAACTCCGGCGTCCAGGCCCACTTCCTGCCCGACCCGTACCCCGAGTTCGGCCAGTGCGTCCACAAGATCGCCCAGCACCCCGACCGCCCCGCCCAGCTCTTCCTCCAGAACCACCACGGCGTCTACCGCACCGACGACCTCGGCGCCCACTGGCAGTCCATCGCCGACGGCCTGCCCAGCGACTTCGGCTTCCCCATCCTGGTCCACCCCCGCCGCCCCGGCGTCGTCTACACCTTCCCCTTGACCGCCGACCACACCCGCTTCCCCCCGGACGGCCGCTGCCGCGTCTACCGCTCCGAAGACGCCGGCACCACCTGGACCCCTTTGACCAAAGGCCTCCCCACCGGCTTCTGGTCCACCGTCCTCCGAGACGCCCTATGCGCCGACGACGCCACCCCCACCGGCCTCTACTTCGGCTCCCGCTCCGGCGAGCTCTACACCAGCCCCGACGACGGCGACACCTGGCACCCCCTACTAACCCACCTCCCCGACATCCTCTCCCTCCGCGCCGCCACAATCACCTAATCAACCCCCCACCCCCCACAGTGGCTCCGCACCCAGCCTGCACAAGGACTCCGCACCAGGACTCCGCACCGGGGACTCCGGACCCAGCCCGTGCCCGGGCCGCGCTAGGCATGGCGTCCTCAACCGGCACCGGGTCGGCGTCCGCACGAGGGCACCGCCCCCGGGGACTCCGGCCCCAGCCCGTGCCCGGGCCGCACTGGGCACGGCGTTCTCAACCGGCACTGCACGAGGACACCGCACGAGGACACCGCACGAGGACACCGCACGAGGACACCGCACGAGGACACCGCACGAGGACACCGCACGAGGACACCGCACGAGGACACCGCACGAGGACACCGCACGAGGACTCCGCACCCGGATACACCGGACCCAGCCCCGTGCCCGGGCCGCGCTGGGCATGGCGTTCTCAACCGGCACCGGATCGGGCTCCGCACGAGGGCTCCGGATCCGGGCCGTGCTGGGTATGGCCCTTCGACCGGCGCCGGGTCGGGGGGGAGTGGTACGGCGAATTCGGCGCCGTACCACGGCGGCCCGCGTGGTGGTCCTTCGTCACGGCCAGAGGGCCGTACGCAGATTCGTAGTCGAGGCAACGAGGAGGGGCGATGCTGGTGACCGTACTGCTACCGGGCGTGCTGCGGACGGGAGCCAGCACGTGTCCCCGGCTGGACGTCAACGTGGACGAGGGAGCCACGCTCACCGCCGTATTGGACGCGTTGGCCGCGCGCCACCTCCTGCTCGACCGCCGGTTACGCGACGAGCGCCGCCGGGTCGGGCTCCGCACGAGGGCACCGGATCCGGGCCGTGCTGGGTATGGCCCTTCGACCGGCGCCGGGTCGGCGGGGAGTGGTACGGCGAATTCGGCGCCGTACCACGGCGGCCCGCGTGGTGGTCCTTCGTCACGGCCGGAGGGCCGTACGCAGATTCGTAGTCGAGGCAACGAGGAGGGGCGATGCTGGTGACCGTACTGCTACCAGGCGTGCTACGGGCCGAAGCCGACGGGTGTTCACGGCTGGACGTCAACGTGGACGAGGGAGCCACGCTCACCGCCGTGCTGGACGCGTTGGCCGCGCGCCACCCCCTGCTCGACCGCCGGTTACGGGACGAGCGCCGCCAGTTGCGGCGGTATGTGAACTTCTACGTCTCCGGTGAGGAATGCCGCCGTCTAAGTGGCCCCGCCACCCCCGTCGCCCCCGGCACCGAGATCCACATCATCCCCTCGGTGGCGGGCGGCTGACCTTCCGGACGACCACCGGCACCGCGCTCGCAGGGGTATTCACACCAGTGCCGCACTCACGGGCCTGACCGGTACGGCGCGACTGGGAGTATCCACAAGCGGCGCACTCACGAGCCTCTACCCGTACCGCGCTTGTAGAGGATCCACACCAGCGGCACACTCACGGGCCTGACCGGTACCGCGCTTGGGGGGCGCACTCGCTGGGTTCCAACCCGTACCGCGCTCGTAGGGGAACCCACACCAGCGGCGCACTCATGGGCCTAATCGGCAGCGCGCTTGTGGGGGTACTCACCGGCGGCGCGCCCGGGTGTCGTGACCGGAGGTGCTCACGGGCGCGTCTGCAGCCGATGCCGCGCCGGCGGGGTCACCGGGTGTGGATCAACCGGCGTGGCGGTGTTCGTGGGCGGTCATGGGGCGGGGGGTGCTGTGGAGGGGGGTGCGGCGGTTGGGGGTGGGGCGGCGTTCTTCGGGGGCGGTGCCGCCCCAGATGCCGTGTTCTTGGCCGGTGGTCAGTGCGTAGTCGAGGCAGGCGGGGCGGACGGGGCAGCGGGCGCAGACGGCTTTGGCTCTGTCCTGTTGGGCTTGGCCGGGGCCGGTGGCGGAGATGGGGAAGAACAGCTCCGGGTCCTCGGTACGGCACGCGGCACGGCGCAGCCAGGAGACGGCCGGAAGTACAGAGGTCTGGAAGGCCATGATCATCCCTGAGGTCGGGGATACCGGTTGGTAGAGTCGCGTGCCCTCTACTGCCGGTTTAAACACCATATTTGGCGAAAGATGGGGCCGTTTTACCGCGCTCCTGACAATTTGCCCACCCCACTGTCACTCCGCTGACCTCGGCTTTCCCTCCGCGAGGGTGGCGCACAGCGCGGGGACGGCCTCCCCGATAGGGGTGCGGATCACCTCGTCGGCCAGGTGGTCGTACGGCGTCGGATCGGCGTTGACGATGATCAGCCGCGCCCCGCCCCGGGCGGCCACCGAGGCCAGCGACGCCGCCGGCTGCACCTGCAACGACGTCCCGATGACAAGAAAAACCGCACACCGCTCGGCCGCCGTGACCGCGTCCCGCAACACGTCCCGGTCGAGGGACTCCCCGAACATCACCGTCGTGGTCTTCAGCACTCCCCCGCAGGCCCGGCAGCGCGGGTCCTCCTCACCGGCCTCGACCCGGCCGATCACCTCGCGGGTGGTGGAGCGGTCGTCGCAGTCGGTGCACAGCACGCCGAACATGTTGCCGTGCAGTTCCAGGACGCGCCCCGGCGGCGAACCCGCGCGCTGGTGCAGCCCGTCGATGTTCTGCGTGATGATCCACGCCCCGGGCAGCGCGGCCAGGGCACGGTGGGCGGCGTTGGGCTCGGCCCGCCACGCAGGGTTGTCCCGCCGGTGCAGCCACGACCGGCGGCGGATCGCCGGATCGGACATGTAGATGTCGTAGGTGACGAGCTTCTCGTGCCCGGGGTTCCTGCGCCACAGGCCGTTCGGCCCGCGGAAGTCGGGGATACCGGAGTCGGTGGAGATCCCCGCACCGGTCAGCACCGTCACACTCACCCCGCCGAGTTTAGTGCCGGACCGGCGTTTCGCGGTGTTTCACCTCGTGGGCGCCGCGGTGGTGCGGGACGGCTCCACGCGCTAGCGCTGCGCGAGCGGGCGGCGAGGTGCGGGCTCAATACTTTTAAGCGGCGACGGGGCGGGAGCGCCGCATATCCGCTTCCGCCGCGGGTGGACGTCACGTGGTTCGATCGGGACCAGGCGCCGCGCGTGCCCGCTTCGCGGAGGGCACGCTCGCCGGCCACGCCGAGCCGGCGGCCGCTGTGGGCCGTCGTCCCCGCGCGATGCGATGCGGCGTTGGGACATGCTGGTCAAAAAGGTCGGAGGAAGCGGGCTGGTCTCGCCGCCTATCGGCCTTGGCTCCTTGGCCCTGGCAGGCGCGTACGGCAAGGCGGACCCGGCGGAGTCCTTCCGGACGATCAAGCACGCCGTGGAACTCGGCGTGAGCATGATCGATATCTCAGTGCCCGGCCTGGAGAGCAGACGCAACACGGTCGAACGCATGGTGGGCAAGGCGGTGAACGGCCGGCGGGACGAGGTGCTCCTCGTGTCCTGCGGCCGGCCGGACCGCCCGGAGCGCTCGGTGGAGGCGTCGCTGCGCCGGCTGCGCACCGACCGGATCGACGTCTACTCCCTGCACCTGGCGGGCCAGGCCCGGGTCGAGGAGGCGATCGGCCGCCTGGCAGGCCTGGTGGCGGACGGCAAGGTACGGCGCGTCGGCCTGTGCGCGCCCTCCCCCACCCAGCTACGCCGCGCCCACGCCATCCACCCCATCTCCCTGGTCTTCTCGGAGTACTCCCTCTGGAACCGCCGCGTGGAGGAACGCCTGCTCCCCGCCGCCCGTGAACTAGGCGTCGCCCTGACCGCCTGCCGCCCCCTGGGCCGCGGCTTCCTCAGCGGCCGCATCCTCTCCCCCGCCCAGTTCGAAGCCGGCGACCACCGCCTGACCGACCCCCGCTTCCACACCGAGAGCCTCGCCAGAAACCTGAGACTCCTCCCCACCGCCGAAACCTACGCCGCCCAGCTCAACGTAGGCCTGAGCCGCCTGGCCCTGGCCTGGCTCCTCAGCCGCGGCGACGACGTGGTGGTCCTGCCCAGCACCCGCTCCCGAATCCACCTCGAAATGAACGCCGCCGCCACCAACGTCCACCTCCCCCCCGAAATAGGCGACGCCCTGGCCGCCGCCTTCCCCGACCACTCGGTCACGCACTAGCGGCACGACGGTCCGACCCGAGGTGGTTCGGCAGTGGCCAGTGATTCGGCGGCCGCCAGTGATTCGCCCGCGCCAGTGATTCGGCCGACGCCAGTGGGTCATACCCGTGGCCAGTGGGTCGCGCCCGTGGCCGTTCGACCAACGTCCATGATTCGACCAACGCCCGTGGGTCGGCGGACGCCATCCGCAGGTCCCGGTGAAGGTCGACCCGTAGGGCGGAAGCAGCCCGTGGGCTGCCGTGGCAGCCCTGCCTACTACGAGGGAACGCCGCGGGCTGAGCGTCTCCTCGGCCGCCCACCCCACCGCAGCCCGGGCGGCTACGCGGGAACGCCGCCGAAACCGACCTCGTTGCCGTCCGGGTCGCGGTATATGGCCTTGCGTACGCCGTTGGAGTAGGTCTCCCGTGTCACGGGGTCGAGTCCCCGCTCGGCGATCCGCGCGATGGTCGCGTCGAAGTCGTCGACGATGATCGTGTGCATGGCGTGACCGGCGCGCTCGGGCAGGTGCTCGATGTACATGGACCGATGTTCCGCGAGCTCCCACACGGCCTCCGTGTCGTTCGGGAAGAACGTCGGCGGGGAGCCCAGCAGTTGCTCATACCACTTCAGGGCCTCCGCGAATCCGGAGACCGGAATTCCTGCGAACAAGTAGAGGGCCATGCCGCGATCATACGAACTTCCTCCCGCTCTGGGTCGCGTCGCCGGGCTCAGCTAACGGTGGCGTCCCGCCGTGGTGAGCCTCCGTACCCGAACTAAAGCTGCAAGACGTTCCCGGTACCTAGGGGTGAGACCTGCGCACCCTCATCAAGATCGCCACAGATTCCCCCAGGCCAGGGGACGTCAGCCAGCTAGCGAACGGCGACTGCCGTACTGGACGGCGGTGGGTGCGGTGCGCCCGGCAGGGCGGCGGGTGTGGGGGCGGGCCCTCACAAATGAACAGCCCTTGCAGCTTTCGCGCGGAGCGCGCCCTCCCGCGAGGACCGTGCCCCGTGTGCGAGCCACATCTTCGCTTGGCCGCCGTACGGCGGCGCCGGGTTCGCCGTACCACTTCCCGCCGACCCGGCGCCGGACATCGGCGGTCGGACGGTGCCAGGTTGGGGACGCTGTCGACGAGTGGGAGTGGATGCCCGTCAGAAGTTGCACCATCAGGGGACGCACCGTCAGGGGACGCACCGTCAAGGGACGCACCGTCAGGGGACGCACCCTCACGAGAGACACCCTCACGAGAGACACCCTCACGAGAGACACCCTCACGAGAGACACCCTCACGAGAGACACCGTCCGGGATGCGAGGTCGTCAGGGCGTGGCATCGGTGGCACATCGTTCGGTGCCGTGTGTGGACATGGCACTGCCGATGGGCGGCGGGTGTGGTGAGCCCGGCAGGGCCGGGGGTGTGGGGGCGGGCCCCCGCAAAGGAACAGCCCTTGCGGCTTTTCGCGCGGAGCGCGCCCTCGGCGAGGACCGTGCCCGTGTGCGAGCCACATCTTCGCTTGGCCGCCGTACGGCGGCGCCGGGTTCGCCGTACCATTTCCCGCCGACCCGGCGCCGAATTCCGTTACCCGGGAGGGGCGCCGTGTGGTGACGGGGCGCCGTAGCCGGACGGTGAGGTAGGTGGCGGCTGGGGAGACGGTGGTCTAGAGGGGCGGTTGGGCGACGGTGGTCGGGGGTGGAGATTGGAGGCGGCGGTCGGGCGCGGCCGTCGGGGCCGAGGTTGAGGACGACGGTTGAGGACGACGGTTGAGGGTCTCGGGTGGGAGGGGGTGGCGGTGGTTGAGGGGTGGGGGGTTAGCGGTCGGGGGGGCGGTGGCGGTGGGGGATGGGGATTCGGTCTTGGGGTTTGATCAAGGAGGCGCTTACGGCTTTGTTTACGGCGTCTATTCGGGAGACGGCGCCTAGTTTGACGAAGATGTTGCGGAGGTGGCGTTTGACTGTGGCTTCGGTGAGGGAGAGGCGGGCGGCTATCTGGGTGTTGCTGAGGGCTTGGGCGGTCAGCTCCAGGACCTGGCGTTCTCGGTCGGAGAGGACGGTGGTGGTCTGGCCTTCCACCTGGGCGAGGCTTTCGCGGGAGACGGCCAGGACCACGCGGCCGTCGTCGCAGCGGACGCTGCGGATGGCGGAGAGCAGCTCCTCGCGGGAGACGCTCTTGAGGAGGTAGCCGCGGATCCCCACGGTGAGGAGGCTCTTCAGCAGGTGGGGGCCGTCGTACATGCTGAGGATGATCACCTGGGCGCCGGGGCAGAGCTGGCGGATGCGGGTGACGGTGGTGGTCACCTCGTCGCCGGGGATCTCGATGTCCAGCAGCACGACGTGCGGCTGCCGTTCCACGGCCAGGGCGACCGCGGTGTGGCTGGTGCCGGCCTCGCCCACGACGACCATGTCGCTCTGGGCGTCGAGGATCTCCTTCAGTCCCTCGCGGACGAGGGCGTGGTCGTCGACCACGAGGACAGTGGTTGGCCCTTCCGGATCGTTCATGTTCAGCGTCCCGGGACAGGCATGGCGAGGACGGTGGTGCGGCCATCCGAATCGTTCATGTTCAGCGTCCTGGAAGAGGTATGACGAGTTCCGCGTGGGTGCCCCGGCCGGGCCGGGACATGATCGTTACTGTGCCTCCCATCAGTTCCGCGCGCTCCCGCATGGTGGACAGGCCCATGCCGCCGGAGCCGGGCGCCTGGTCGACGTCGAACCCGGTGCCGTTGTCGTCCACGGCGGCGCGCAGCTCGTGCGGCGCGATCTCCATGCTGACCAGGATCATCTCGGCCTCGCCGTGCGCGACCGCGTTGCGGATGGCCTCCCGGATGACGAGGAACGACTCGTCCCGGACCGACGCGGGCGCCCACGTCTCGTCCCCGTTGACGTACAGCCGGTACCCGATGCCCGGCGGCAGTGTCTCGAGGTAGTTGAGCAGGGCCTTCTCAAGGCTCTTCAACGGCTCCTGCAGGCGCAGGTCCGAGGTGACGGCACGCAGGCTCTGCATGGCCTCGCGCACCCCCTGCTGGGCGGTGGTGATGCGGTTCAGCGCCTGGGCGGACTCTTTGTCCTCGTAGAACTCGTACGCCTCCAGCTGGCGCTGCGCGACGCTGAGACCGAGGCCGACCCGGTCGTGCAGCTCGCGGGCGATCCGGCGCCGCTCTTCGATGTGCGACTCGTGGATCTTGTTGAGGAGGTAGCCGGAGTAGGTGGTCAGGCCCCCGCCGAGGCGCATGAGGGTGCTCTCGTTGAGGGCGAGGGAGACCAGGCTGAACAGGGCGGCGGTGTGCTCGTCGTCCTCGATGTTGCGGTTGACGGCGTTCACGACGGCGGTGAAGAACCCCGCCGCGGTACGCAGGGACTCGCGGGGGTGCATGCCGCTGGCGGCCCGGGTGACGCCGCTCTCGTAGGACATGCGCTTGTGGCTGTCGTCCAGCCGGACCTCACCGCAGCGCAGGCTCTCCACGACGTCGGTCAGTATCTGGTCGGCGTGGGTCATCACCTGCTGGGCCGCGAGCGGGTCGCCGGCGATGATGTTGCTCATGGCGGGGAGGTCACGTTCGTATCCGGCCAGGATCGCCGCACGCTGGGACTCAAGACACGCCGCGAGAGCGTGCGCGGCGTCCGCCCCTCGTCGAGATCCTTCGGCCACGGGTCCCCTCCGCGAAGCGCGTGACACTTACTCCCCACAGTAATCCGGGCATGTCACGCCAGAAAGGGGTACATACCACACGGCCGTAGACTGCTTGCCAACCCACCCTGCGACACCATACAACAGGTGCCAACGATCCAGACAGTTGGCACGATCAAGATACATCAGTACATCTTTCGATATCCCAGCGCACACCTTCGGATGACCCGCCTTGAAACGGCCTTTGTGGATCAATACCGTGAGTTTAGCCCCAAATAGATCGAATATCGCTGGGTGTACGCCCTGGCCAGGCGCCCCCACGACCTGCGCTTCCGTGCTCTGACACCATAGCCCAGACAGCGCCGGACTCGATTTTCGGTCTTCCGATAGAACCCAATATTGCGGCGTCCGGCGAGGGAAAGTAGGACGTCCCACAATTCTGACCTCGCCAGCGCCGAGTCCCACCGAACGGTCCGGGAAACGGCCAGGACACCGAAAAACTCCTGGCCAATTCCCATTGACCGTTGGAATCGACACATCGTCAATCGGGAGGTCATTATGCGACCTGCCCTGGCCGAGGGTCTCAGGCGTTCTCCGGTGGCCCCGGACCGCTCCTCTCCCTCCCCGGCCAAGCGCTCATCTACGCTCCTCGCACCCGTCACCGTCACGCCGACGAAGCCGCTGACGCCTAGCCACGTGAAGTTCCTCCTCTGGATGGACGTCCTCCAGCGCGCCACCGCCTGCCTCGGCGAGGTGACCTGCCTGTACAGTCACCGCACGTTCGCGCTGACCCAGCAGGTCCTCGGCTTCTGGGAGTTCCTGGACCGGGTCGTCCCCGGCACCTCCTACGACGGCATGACCGAGGGGGAGATCGGCGCGCTCTACGTCCGCTCCCACGCCGCTCCGTCGACCGCGACCGCGCAGTCCCTGCGGCCGTACGCCGAGCGGGTCGAGAGAGAGGGCTGGCTTCACCCTGTCACCCTGCGCCTTCTGAGCCTGTGGGAGGACCAGTACCGCGTCATCGGGCTACTCGACCAGAGGCTCGGCCGTCACAAGGCCGGCTCGCTGCCGCAGGAGGACGTGGTGGCGCGGCTCCTGGACGCCGGCATCGGCCTGGACCTGCGGCCGTGGGGCGGCCCGGTCTATCTGGACCTGTCGGCGAACGGCCTGCCGCTGCGGCAGATCGTCGACGCGCAGGGACGGCCCAACTTCCTGATGTGCGCGCTGCGCGAGCTGCTGCTGGTGGCCGAGCGGCACGACCACGTCATCCTGGCCTCCGACGCCGAGATGGCCCCCGACTACCGGCTGCTGGCCCGCACGCTGGACCGCTTCGGGGTCCGGGTCAGCCGTATCGCCGTCACCCGGGTGCCGATCGCCGGGCTGTCGCGCTCCACCCGCCACGGAGGCTGGGAGGGCTGCACGCTCGGCGCGCTGATCGACCGGTTCGTGCCCGAGTTCGGCGTGCCCGCGTTCCGGCTCGGCATGCGGCTGTACCTGATCGCCGGCCTCGGCAAGGGCAGCGAGCAGTCGTTCGACCCCGACCACCTGCGACGGCAGCTGAACCGTGCCGCGCGCATGCTCGACCAGGCCGGGCCGCCCTCCCCCGGTTCGTCGCCCGAGCTGCGCGTCTTCCTGCGTGGCCTGGCCGGAATGGACGGCTACGTGGACCCGTACCGGCTGACCAGCTCGCTGCTCGCCCGCCACCGTCCCGTACCGCTGCGGGACCTGCTCGGCACGGTGTACACATGACCGTCGTCCACGAGGAATGCCAGGCGCTGTTGCGCCGCCTGCGCGACGAGCGGCTCACCGCGTGCACCAGCGGGCTGCCCGCCGTGCCGGACCTGTCGGTGATCGTGGTGCTGTCCGCGCTGGACCCGGCGGCGTTCGTCACCGGCGCCCTGCGCTTCGTCACCGGCCTGGACCGGCGGCAGGCGGACACCTGGATGCGGACGTACACCCGCACCGTCTTCCTGGCGGGCAACCCGGCGAACCTGCGCGAGCGGTTCGCGTTCCAGCACGTCAGCCCGGACGGCCGCCTGGCCTGGACCGCACCGGGCGACCCGGCCGCGCACGTCGGCCTGCGGCGCCTGCTGCGGGCGTTCAGCGGCACCACCCCGCCCGGCCTGCCGGGGCTCGTCGACCTGGACGTGCCCGGCGGCCCGCCGACCGGCACGGCGCACCGCCTGTACGTGCCCGCGACCGGCAGCGTCGACCGCTACCTGGTCGACGTCCACCACACCCTGGCCGAGGCCGTGCTGCGCGGCATCCTGCGACCGGGCGACCGGCTGCGCCTGCGGCACGTCACCGGCATCGAGGAACTGACCGGCCTGCCGGAGTACGCCCGGGTGGTGGCCGCCGCGGACGCGGGCGACCACCTGCGCCCGGCGACCTGGCTCACCCGCGAGGAAACCGCGTCCGTCCCGTCCCCATCCGTGCGTTCCGCACACCCCCAGGGAGCCGACCCCGCTCGCGGCACGGCCCCCGCACACGCTCGGAAAGGCAGGGCGGCATGACGGAGTTCAACGTTCTCCTCGGCGCGGACTACGCCGGGAAGTCCACGGTGCTGCACGCGTTGTCGGCGCGCGGCTGGAACGTGGTGGCCAGCGACGACGAACGGTTCCCCGTGCTCGGCGCGCTGCGCCTGCTGTGGCTCGGCGAGGTGCTGCCCGAACTCGGGTGCCGCTACTCGCGCACCATGGCCATGGCCGTGCTGAACCCCCTGATCGTGCATCTGCGCGACCAGGTGGAGCTGCTGGCGGCGAACGGCGGCCCGGTGGTCGTCGACTCCTACTACTACAAGCTGATGGCGAAGCTCCAGATGGCGGACCTGCTGACGCTGGACATCCTGTCCTCGTGGCTGGAGCTCCCCCGCCCGGCCCGCGTGGTGTTCCTGGACGCCGAGCCCGAGCACACGTGGGAGCGGACGCACAACGGCGCGGACCTCAACCCCCTGGAGCACTACGGCAGGCGGGCGACGCGCGCCTCGTTCGTGCGCTACCAGCGTGACCTGCGCGAGCACCTGCTCACCGCGGCGGCCGGCGTGCCGCTGACGATGGTGGACGCCACCGCGGGCCTCGCCTCGATGGTGGACGAGGTGGAGGCGGCGTTGAAGGCGGGTGTGCGGGCGGAGCAGCCGGTATGAGCGACGCGCTGCGCGACGTCTCGCGGACGTCGCTGGTCACCGCCGCGCTGCGCGCCGCCGAGACCCAGCGGGCGGACCGGCTCTACACCGACCCGTACGCCGAGCACCTGGCGGGCGTGGACGGGGCCGCGCTGGCCGACGAGATGGGCGCGTTCTTCCGGCGCAGCGCCGGGGTGCCCAGGCTCTCGGCGTTCAACGCGATCCGCACGCGCTTCTTCGACGACCGGCTGCTCGCCCGGACCCGGGAGGGTGCCCGGCAGGTGGTGATCTGCGCGGCAGGCATGGACACCCGGGCGTACCGGCTCGGGTGGCCGCCCGGCATCCAGGTGTACGAGGTGGACTACCCCGAGGTGCTGGCCGCCAAGGACCAGGTGCTCGCCCGGCTCGGCGCCGCGCCGCGCTGCGCGGGGCACCACCTGGTGGGCGCGGACCTCGCCGAGCACGACTGGGGCGACCGGCTGCTCGCGGCCGGGTACGACCCCGGCGGGCCGTCCGCGTGGGTGCTGGAGGGCCTGCTGTACTACCTGGACGAGGTGGACGTGCGGGCGCTGCTGCGGCGGATCTCCACGCTGACCGCGACCGGCGCCACGATGGCGGCAAACGTGGCCGCCGCCTCGACGCTGCGGGCCCCGGCGCTCCAGCCGCTGCTCGGGGTGTTCCGCGGCTGGGGCGCGCCGTGGGTGTTCGGCGTGGACGACCCGGCCGCGCTCTGGGCCGAGTACGGCTTCCAGGCCGAGGTGATCCGCCCCGGGCAGCCCGGCGCGCACTTCGGCCGCTGGAGCGACGCCGACGAGACGGCGTCCCGCACCGTCCGCCTGCTGTTCGTGGACGGCACCCGCACCTGACCCGGACGGCCGCGCACACCGCACCGCCCCGGCGTGCGGCCCGCGGCCGGCCCGCGAGGCGCGTCGGCCCGCCGGCCGCGTCAGCCCGCCGGCCGCGTCAGGCTGACGTGGCGGGTCTCCGGGGCGAAGAGGATGGCGGCGAAGCCCACCGCGCCGAGCACGACGACCATGACCGCGATCGGCCAGGTGGCGCCGCCGGAGCGCTGGAGCAGCGCGGCGGCGACGAACGGCGCCGGGCCCGCGATGAGCGCGGCGCTGGACTCCCTGGCGAGCGCGAACCCGCTGAACCGGTACCGCGTCTCGAACAGCTCCGCGAACAGGGCCGACTGCGCGGCGACCATCGCGGCGACCCCGGCGGCCACCAGCGCCAGCGCCCCCACCACCAGGACCGGCTCACGGGTCTGCACGAGCCCGAACAGCGGGAACGCGAACACGACCAGCAGCGCGGAGCCGCCGAACCACACCGGCCGCCGTCCCACCCGGTCCGACAGCGCGCCGAACAGCGGCACCGTCACGATGGCCACGACGGTCGCCACGATGTTGGCGGTGAGCCCCAGCGCGGACGGCATCTTCAGCACCTGCGTGAGGTACGACAACACGAACACCTGGACCAGGTAGTACAACGCCACCATGGGCCCGTTGGCGAACGTCGCGACGAGCACGCTGCGCGGCCGGCGGCGCAGCACCTCCCAGATGGGGAACCGCGGCGGCCGGTCCGCCGCGCGGAACTCCCGGTAAGCCTGGGTCTCCCCGATGGACAGCCGGAAGTACAGCCCGACGAGCACCGTGACGACGCTGGCGAGGAACGGCAGCCGCCACCCCCACGCGGCGAACTCCGCCGCCGGCATCAGCGACACGAGGGTGAACGCGAGCGTCGCCAGCAGCACGCCGACGAAGAACCCGGTCCCGGGCAGGCTGGCCCGCAGCCCGCGCGACCGGGCGCCGCCCGACTCGGCCACCACGAGGATCGCGCCGACGTACTCGGCCCCGGCGCCGAACCCCTGAACCAGCCGCAGGAACACCAGCAGCGCGGGTGCCAGCAGGCCCGCCGACTCGTAGGTGGGCAGCAGCCCGATGCAGACGGTGGCGAGGCCCATCAGCACGAGGGTGAGCACCATCATCGGCGCGCGGCCCACCCGGTCGCCGAGGTTGCCGAGCACGAACGCGCCGAGCGGCCGTACGAAGAAGCCGACGGCGAAGGTGGCCAGCGACGCCAGCAGCCCCGTCCCCGGGCTCGCGGCCGGGAAGAACAGGTCGCCGAACAGCAGGGCCGCGCCCAGCCCGAACAACGCGAAGTCGTAGGACTCCACGACGGTGCCCACCACCCCCGCGGCCTCCACACGCCCCCACCGGGCGCCGTCCCGCGGTGCGGGGGCTTCGATCACGTTTCCGGCACGGTGACCCCTCAGCGACATGGGGGCTCCTTGGTGCTTACCCGGCGGCCGGCCGGGACTGGTGTTTCGGACCTCAACAGTCACTCACCCCGGGAAGCGCGGAGAAATACAACTTTCGATACGCCGATCATCCCTTCGATACCCAAGGCGGAACATTCGATCATCGGGGCCGGACTTTGGAGTCATTTATCGTATGTTGCCTTGTCCACTACTTCGCGGCTGACTAGCCTCGAAATCACCTGCGAGCCCGACGGAGCAAACGCCCCTTGAGATTCGCCGTCAACGGAGAATCAAAATGATCGAATTCAGGGCGCTCGGGGCCTTGGAGATGAAGACCGGAAATCGAGTCTGCACTCCGACGGCGCCACGGGTGCGACAAATTCTCGCTCTCCTCCTCATGCGGGCCAATCAGGTGGTCCCCCTCGATCTGCTTCTCGAAGAGCTCTGGAACGACGCACCGCCGAAAACGGCGGTGACCACCGTTCAGACCTACATTTACCGGCTGCGCACCAACGTCCTGCAGAAGTCGCTCGGCGCGTCCGGGCAGGCGACCCTGCCCACCGTGGCGCACGGCTACGTCCTGCGGGTCGAGCCCGGCGCGCTGGACGCGGACGTGTTCCAGCGGCTGGTCCTGCAGGGCCGCACCCACCTGGAGCAGGGCCGGTTCGCCGACGCGGCGCGGTCGCTGCGGTGCGGCCTGGACCTGTGGGGCGGCCCGCCGCTCGCCAACGTCCGGCACGGCTCCATGCTCCAGGCGCACGTCGCGCTGCTGGAGGAGGACCGGTTGCGGGCCCTCGAACTGCGCATCTCCGCCGATCTGGCCCTCGGGCTGCACCGGGAGATGATCGGCGAGCTGCGGTCCCTGGTGTCGGCCCATCCCCTCAACGAGTGGCTGCACAACCAGCTGATCACCGCGCTCGGACGGGCCGGCCGGCGCAGCGAGGCGCTCCAGGCGTACCAGAACCTGCGGGCGATCCTGAAGCGCGAGCTCGGCCTGGAACCTTCCGCGGAGGCCGAGCGGCTACAGGCCGAGGTTCTCAGCGCGAACGGCCACGGAGACCGTGCCGACCTGCCGCTAAGCATCCGCTAACCGCGTAGGTCATTCTCTGACAAGACAAGGTCGACGCTGGAGGCGCGATGCGGCTGCTCGCCTCGCCACTCCGCCCGCCGGGGGCGGCCGGTGACCATCACGGGGTACGCAGGCTCCGCATGTGGGCGCCCGCGCGGGTCCCGGTCCGGCTCCCCGGCCACATGCCGGTCCTCGGCCGCCGGCGGCCGTGGACCCGCCTCGCCCCGCCCGACCTTCCCCTGGACGACCCCCTGGCCGCGGCCCTGACGGGCTGGGGCTCCCCCGCGGGCGGCATCGCCCTCGTCCTGCCCGACCGGCTCACCAGGCACGGCGCGGCCACCCTGCTGGCCGCCACGCGGCAGGTCTTCCCCGGCGCGGGCCCGCTGGTGCTGCTGCACCGCGGCGCCGGCGGGGGAAGCCTGCTGCGCACGCTGCGGCGCGAGTCGCGCGGGCTGGACCTTCTCACCGTCGAGATGCCCCCCGGGGCGTCCGGCGCCGCCGCGTTCGCCGCCCGCGACCTGGCCATGGCCGCCGCCGCGGCGGGGCACGCGGGCCTGCACGAGGTGGACATCGACGCCGACGGCCTGGCCTGGACCACCTCGTGGACCGAGAAGGCGTTCCCCAAGGACCGGCCGCCGCTGGACGAGGGCGACCTGGTGGTGGTGACCGGCGGCCTCGGCGGCCTCGGCCGCACCGTGGCCCGGCGCCTCGCCGAACGGCTCGGCGTCCAGCCCGTGCTGCTCGACCACGTCGACCCCACCACGCCGCAGGCCCAGGGCCGGCTGGCGGGCCTGCGCACCAGCGGCCTGCCGTTCGTCCACCTGCCGGTCGACGTGACCGACCCCGAGGCCGTGCGCGCGGTGCTGCGCGGGGTCACCCGCAGCAGGCCGATCTCGGCGATCGTGCACTGCGCCGGCACCATCGAGGGCGGCCCGGTGCGGGGCATCGAGCTGCCCGACCTCATGCGCGTCGCGGCCCCCAAGGTGGAGGGCCTGCGGGCCGTGCTGAGCGCCGCCGACCCGCGGCGGCTGAAGGTCGTGCTGGCCTTCGGGTCGATCCTGGCCCGGGTCCCGCACGGCAACGCCGGGGCGTACGCCCTGGCCAACGAACTGCTGCGGCGTGAGGTCGACCGCCTGGCGGCGACCGCGCCCGGCCCGCGGTACCTCACCGCGGAGTGGTCGATCTGGGACGGGGCGGGCGTGGCCGCGGAGAGCGGGGCGGTCGCCGTCGCCCGGCAGGCCGGGTACGCACCCATCAGGCTGGCCGAGGGGCTGGCGGCGGTCGAGCGGCTGCTCGCCTGGCGCGGCCCCGGCACCAACGTACTGATCAGCGAGGAGTCTCCGGACGCCATCACGTCGAGAAAGGAGAGCCGTCATGAGCGAGCGTGAACAGGGCCGCGGGACGGCCGTGGTCAGCGTCCGCGTGGACCGCCCGGTGGAGGCGGCCTGGGCCGCGATCACCGAGCCCGCCGGACTCGGCAAGTGGTTCGGCGCCGCCGACGCCCCGCTGCGGCCGGGCGAGGTGACCAGGGTCGACTTCGGGGACGGCGACTACTTCGTCATCCACACCGAGCGCCTGGTCGCGAACAAAGTGGTGGAGTTCCGGTGGCGTTTCCTCGGCACCGGGCCGGAGAGCCAGGTGCGGTGGGAGGTCCGCAGGACCGGCACCGGGTGCGAGATCACCGTGACCGACCACGAGCCGCGGCGCGACGACGCCGGGGTCCTCGAGCTGGTCGAGGGCTGGTGCGACTTCTTCAGCCGGCTGCGCGTCCACCTCACCACCGGCGCGGAGAGCCGGTACGACTGGCGGGGCGACATCGACGGCTCGGTGGACCTTCCGCTCGGCCGGAACCTGCTGGCCCCGCGCAACGTGCAGCGATGGCTGCCCGTGGCCACCGACGGCTTCGGCCCCCGCTGGTTCTTCATCGTGGACGACGAGGGCCCGCGCCGGTTCGAGATCGCCGACTGGCACAACGACGGCGAGCAGGAGCTGACCTTCCAGGTCCTGGTGCCCGGCAGCGGCGGGCGCACCGACTGCGCGGTCCGGTTGCGCACGGCCGGTGACGTGCAGCGTCTCGGCTTCAGCCACACCGGGTGGCGCGGGCTCGGGCTGTCGGACGAGCGGGCCCGCGGCCTGCGCGCACGGTTCGCCGCGACCTGGGCGGCCACCATGGGCAACCTCGACAAGGAGACGGAAAGGGCCCGATGATCCACTCGCAGGCGACGTCCCCCACCGCACCAAGCGCTCCGCCGCCGGAGACGACGGCACAGATCAGGGCACGTTCCATCAAGTCGGCCATCGTCGCCATGCGCGAACATCTCGGCGAGCCCCAGGAGCTCAACGACGCCGCGCGGGCCGCGCTCATGAGTCCGTTCCACTTCCACCGGGTGTTCCGAATGATGACAGCAGCGACGCCGGGACGATTCCTCACGGCCATGCGCATGTCCGAGGCCAAACGACTGCTCCTGGAGACGGACCTCAGCGCCACAGAGATCAGCATCACCGTCGGATACTCCAGTTTCGGCACCTTCACCAGCCAGTTCAACCGCCTGGTCGGCATGCCGCCCGGCCGGTTCCGCACGTGCGCGGCGCCGCTGGCGGACGTGCCGGTGCGGGTCCTGCTCGACCAGCTCCCCAAGCCCGAGCCGGACGGCCGGGGGGTGTGCGGGTGGCTGAGCAGCCGCCCCGACCACTCCGCGGGCATCGCGGTGGTCGGGCTGTTCACCTCCGCGATCGCCCAGGAGATCCCGAAGTCGTGCGCGGTCATCGCCCCGCCGGGGCGTATCGTGCTGCCCCCGGTGGCCCGCAAGGGGTCGTACGCGGCCCTCGCGGTGAGCGTGGACGCCGACGCCACGGTGTTCGAGGTGCTGACCGAGAGCGCGTCCGCCGGGCTGTACGTCGGGGCGGCGCCCGAGCCGGTCCAGATCCGCGGCGGGACCCCTCCCGACGAGTTCTTCATCGCGCTGCGCGAGAAGCGCATCACCGACCCCTCGGTGCTCACCGCCTTCCCGCTGCTGGCGGGAACCGGCGGGGCGCCGCGCTCGTCGCACCGACGCATCTCCTGAAGAAGGCGGCCTCCGGTTCCGTGAGAACACCGGCCGCGACGCGGGAAAGGTGGATTAACGCATGCCTATTCGGGATGTGTTTCTCGACGGCATACTCCACCGATTACCACTTCTAGCAATCTCATTTCGAGCTTTCTTCTTCCAGATTGCTGATCACAGCACAAATAAGCCGCAAATCGTGAGAAGTCGCGTGGGCGCAGGGCTTTTAGTGTGAAGAGCACATGGTCAGCAATTAGAAGGGAAGGACGTGCGATGGCGATCGACCTGTGCAACAAATCGCCTGCCACGCTGGCGGAGAATGCGCCGGGAACGTGGAGCGATGCCCTCACGTCGTCCAGCACTCCGCCTATCCTGCTCGACGACCTCGAGAACGAGCAGAGCAAGGCGCTCAACTTCGCCTACCGGGCGACCCTGAGCAACGTCGACCCGCGCTTTGTGGCCGGCGACCCGGCGGCGTGGTCCAGCGACTTCGGGTACGCGCTCGACCGCGTCGCCGTCCGCCTGGACAACCGCACCAACGCGGTGCTGCGCGAGCAGGCACTCAAGCACCCCGACCCCGCGCTGCGGGAGCAGGCCCTGTTCGAGTACGCCGACCGCGACCACCCGGACGCGATCGAGCTGCTCGTCGAGGCCGTGAAGCACGACACCGACCGGCAGGTCCGCTGGGACGCGCTGTGGGCGATCGAGAAGCTGGGCGGCCCCCAGGCCGTCTCCGCGCTGGCCGGGTTCCTCAAGGACTCGGACCCCGAGATCGCCGAGTGGTCCAAGCTGTTCATCAGCGAACTGCAGACCGGTGACCCGACGTTCGACGGCCGCTCCGCGGTGCTCACCCCGGGCCGGACCTTCGACGAGACCATCTTCCTGCTGATCCACTGCGACCTGTACGTCCGGCTGGACGACTCCAACCAGCACTGGGGCAAGATCTCCCTCGCCCCCCAGGGCCTGGCGCGGATCTACGGCCAGGCGCACGCCTGCCCGAACGTGGAGACCCGCGAGCGCAAGCTCGTCATCGCCAAGACGATCGAGGGCCTGCACCCCGACGGCTCGCCGCACGTGGACAACTACCTGTTCCGCGGCTTCACCGACCGGACCCGCCGCGACCGCGGCAACTTCTTCTTCGAGTCGCTGGTGCCCCGGCCGTTCTTCAAGTCCGGGCACGCGGACGACCCCTCCGAGGGCATCCGCCAGGCGAACATCGGCTTCGCCCGCCACGGCACGTGGTACCTGGAGCCGACCTTCCAGATCAGGGAGTCGCCCGCGATCCGCTACGTGCGCGGCCGTTTCCAGGGCTGGGGCTACGTGAACCTCGCCCGGGTGGCCGGCAAGTCGCTGGAGGAGATCCTGCTCCCCGGCAACGGCGTCCTGTCGACCCTGCACGACCCCGAGGTCGGGCCGATGACGAACGCGTTCATCCTCGGCACCTTCAAGGGCAAGCTGAACGACTGGGACGGCGACGGCAAGATCGACCTGAACTCCCGTGACGTCTTCTCGACCACCGAGGGCGAGATCGACACCGACATGGACGGTGTGCCGGACGTGGCAGGGCTGACCTGCTGCGACCACACCAAGCACCAGCTTCCGTGAGTCCCCCAGAGCTCTGACATAGAAGGAATCACCATGTCTGCGGCAACCAGCGAACCCACGATCGTCTACGGCCCCAAGGTCAACCTCGACGGCGTCCCCAACAAGTACGCCGGCACGCCGGTCGTCCCATGGACGCCCCCCGAGCCCGGCATCGACAACCTCGGCATCAACTCCATCGACACCTTCGCGGTGCCGGGCGTGGGCGAGTACACCGTCGCCTTCGACGGCTGGGTCCGCGTGGTGCGGTCCGAGCCGACCGACTCCGAGTGGGCGGGCGCCGAGGTCTACACCAACCTGATCGAGATGAAGATGGTCGGCCACTCCGAGGAGCTCGGCACCATCACCGTGACCCTCAACCCGACCTGCCTGTCGGCCGGGCAGATCCGGACGCCGTTCGACCCGTACGCGGGCGAGGGGCCGTCGGCCAAGGCGTGCCGTATGGCGGTGGGATGCATCTTCGACGTGCCGAAGATGGGCATGAAGCTCTTCAACAAGGAGCCGATCATCCTGACGATCGACGACGTGCGGTCCATCCCGCCGGCGGGCGCCCCGGGCAAGGGGCAGATCTACCGCATGTTGCCGCTGTCCGACATGGCGCACCCCGAGCGGGAGCCGGTGGCCTACCTGACCAGCCTCCGCTTCAACATGGGCGGATACCTGGACAAGGAGAGCATGTAACACCCGCCATCGCTGGAGGGCCGGGCGACCCACCAACGCCCGGCCCGCCCGCGACCCGCGACCGCGCGCCGGCCGCCGCCTCATCCGCCCGCCGCCCCCCGCCGCGCCGTCGCGGCCTGACGATTGGACGATGTGATGCCCGCCCCACCGACCACGCAGTCCGGCCCCAACGGACGGCACGCGCCCGCCTCCGCGCCGCCCCAGGCGGTGTGGTTCGCCATGCCCGACATCAGCGGCGCCGCGCTCCCCCCGCTGCACAGCGTGACGGCCCGCCCCGTCGCCCAGGACCGCTGGGAACGGCTGGTCAGCGAGGTGACGGTGCCGCACCCCGTGGACGAGGTGTGGACCGCGCTCACCGACCCCAAGGCCCTCGGCAAGTGGCTGGCCAAGCCCAACGGACGCTGGGCCAAGGCGGGCAAGGAGTCGATCCTCGACTTCGAGGACGGCGAGTTCTTCCTGTGCGGCGCGGAGACCGTCACCGCGCCGTCCGGGGGCAGGGCGGGCACCCTGCGCTACCTGTGGCGCTGGGTGGGCATCGGGCCCGCCACGTCGGTCACCTGGGAGGTGCGCGACCGCGGCCCGGGGGCGACCACGGTGATGGTGACCGAGGAGGCCGTCAACCCGCCGTCCGACTGGCGCTCCTGGAACGGCATGGGGTGGCCGGGCATCCTGGAGCAGCTCGCGGCGTACCTGCGCAGCGGCACCGACAACCGGTGGACGTGGCGGCGGATGGGCCCCTACCTCCAGGCCGAGCTGCCGATCCCCGCCTTCGAGGCGTGGGAGGCGCTGACCAACCCCGGGGCGGTCAAGCACTGGCTGCAGCGCTCGGCGGGCTCGCTGACCGTCGGCGACACGATGACGGTGGTCATGGGCGACGCCAGCGGCACGGTGCGCGTCACCGTCACCAAGTCGGTGGACGCGGCGCAGGAGTTCCCGTCCTACATGCCCTACATCGAGTTCACGCTGGCCCGGCCGTCGTGGTCGGAGGAACTGGGCGGGCGGCTGTGGATCGAGCCCGCGGGACTCGGGCGCAGCCTCCTTCAGGTCTTCCACCACTCCTGGGAGGGCCTGCGCATCGCCGAGCCGCTGCCGGAACGGCGGTTGCTCACCAACTTCTGGGTGCTGGCGTTCCGCCGCGCCCAGTCGATGTTCGGTCCCCCGGCCGGCGCGCCCATGGGGCCGCACGGCTGGTCCACCTGAGCGGGCATGCGGCCTGGGCCGGAGCGACGAGATGTTCGAGAGGTTCACCGACCGCGCGCGGCGGGTTGTCGTCCTGGCCCAGGAGGAGGCCCGGATGCTCAACCACAACTACATCGGTACCGAGCACATCCTCCTCGGGTTGATCCACGAGGGGGAGGGCGTCGCGGCCAGGGCCCTGGAGAGTCTTGGGATCAGTCTGGGCGGTGTGCGGCAGCAGGTCGAGGAGATCATCGGCCAGGGGCAGTCGGCGGCGTCCGGGCACATTCCGTTCACCCCGCGGGCCAAGAAGGTCCTTGAGCTGTCGCTTCGTGAGGCTTTGCAGCTGGGTCACAACTACATCGGCACCGAGCACA
>NZ_JBHSRF010000057.1:0-59924 GCF_042658925.1 Sphaerisporangium aureirubrum | reverse complement strand
GCCGTAGACCTCCGCCAAGGCCGCGTAATCCGCCTGGACCCCCGCATAGCCGCCCGCCTCCGCACCGGCCGCCACCCCATCCCCGAATCTGACGCCCTGACCGGCGTCGCTCCCCCCACCCGCACCAAAATCCTCAACACCCTGGTCGGCAACGGCCTCCTGGTCCGCCGATGACACCCCCCACCCCCACCCGGACGACCACGCCAAGCAAGGATGCCAACCGCCGAGGCGCCCACCTCTGCCGAACCGCCGGCTCCCGCGGGGACGCCGGCTCCCGCGAGGTGACGTCTACGTGCGGTGATGGATACGCATGGAATCGGGTGGGCTGTGGTCGACATGGTGGGACTCGACAACGGGTGGGGCCATCCACCTCAGCCGGTGAAGGTTTTGACGTTTCTGACCCCTTTGTATCGACTATCCCCCGCCTGGTGAGCCGTAGCAGGTCTTTCGCCGCACGGCGGCGCCGCGCTCACCGCACCACCACTACCAACGACAGGCCGACGCCGAGCAACGCACGAGCAGCAGTACAGGTACAAGGGGCGCGTCCCGTCAGGGCGTGCGGAGAGGGGGGGCCATGAGTGGGGAGATCGGTGTCGAGGTGGGGTGGGAGCTGGGGGGGATCTTTGTGATGCGGCATGCGGGGATGCCGTTCGAGTGGGTGGAGTCGTTGGGGGGTGGGGTTGAGGTGCTGGAGGCTTGTGCGGAGGTGCTGGCGGTCGAGGAGGAGCTTGTCGGGGTGTTGGGGGACGCGGGCTTGGATGTGGTGGGGGTGCTGGCGGGAGGTGGGGCGCCGTCGGTGCCGCGGCGGGCCAAGGAAGTGGTGGGGCGGTGGCGGGAGGCGTTCGGCCGGCTGGGGGAGGTGTACGCGGCGGAGCTTGTAAGGCTGCGGGGGCGGTTGCGGGAACTGGCGGGAACCGATCGGTTCAAGGATGCGGTGTTCACGTCGAATCCGGGGATGTACGAGGGGATGGTGGCGGGATACCTCGCGCTGGCCGACGTGCCGGACACGGCCAAGTACCGGCGGGTGGAGCGGCAGCTCTACAACTACCTGCAGCGGTTCTGCGCGAAGAACGAGACGGCCAGCGCGTACGGGCCGATGGGATACGGCGAGGTGGCGGGCACCGGCTTCGCCGTCGAACCGGCGGGACCACCCGTCCGGCGAGCGTTCGTCGCGCACTGGGCGGCCCTCGAACTCGCCCGGGCCGCGGCCCGCGACAAGGCCCTTGCCCCGCACATCCCGGTAAGGCTCAGCCTCCTCGCCGTCAAGACCCCTACCGGCATCACGACGGACGGCCGATCCAGTCAGGGCACCGGTGAGCCGGGCGCGGGTTCCGGCGACGGCGCGGGAGAGGCGTCGGAGGTGCCGTTGCCGCCGGGGTCGGTGGCGGCGCGGGTGGTCGGGGTGCTGGAGGAGAAGGCGGCGGGGGTCGCGGGGGTAGCGGCGGCCATCGGGGTGCCGGTCCGGGCGGTGGCGGAGGCGGTGCGGGAGTTGATGCGGGCCGGGGTCGTGGTGCGGGCGTTGGAGGTCCCGGGCGAGAGGGTGGATTCGCTACAAGGATTGCGCGAGTCCGTCGGGGAGTTGCCGGAGTCTCCGGGGCGGGAGCGATGGCTGGGCCATCTCGACCGGCTGGGCGGAATATGTGAGCGGTTCGCGGCCGCGGCGGGGGACGTCGACACCCGGCGAGCGGTGCTGGCCGAGCTGGAGAACGCCTTCACCGAGCTCACGGGAGTGGCGGCAAGGCGCGGGGCGGGGGCGGTGTACGCGGACCGGCTGGTGTTGTTCGAGGAGGGGGCGTCGCCGTTCAAGCTGGTGGTGGGACAGGACACGGCCGAGCGGCTGGCCAGGGCGCTGACCCCGGCTCTTGAGCTGTCGGCCGCGTTCGGCGACCAGGTGCAGGACGGCCACCGGTCGGCCATGGCCGAGCTCATCGAGGCGGCGGGCGGCTCGCTGGGATTCACCGACTACGCGGCGAGGGCGAGGCCGGAACACCAGGAGGGCAGCCGCTTCTCCCCGGTGCGCCCGGTCGACGTGCCCGCCGCCGATGGTGAACCGGTCAAGCTGGCGGCGGACGCCCTCGGCACGGCCGAGCCGGGCCCCCGCTACGCCCTCCCCGACGTGTGCCTGGCGATGACGGCCCCCGAGGAGGCCGTGGACGGCTCGTGGCGGGTCCTGCTCGCCCGGGTCCACCACCACCTGCTGCTGCGCGGCTGGCTGACCACCTTCCACCCCGACCCGGACGCCTTCGACCGGGTGGCCGCCGACTGGCTCGCGGGGGACGGCGCCGGCGTGGCGGGCCTCGCCACGAGCCGCCGCAACAAGGGCTTCTACCGCTTCCCCGGCCAGAGACTGGTCTTCAACGCCACTGACCCGGACCGCCGCACCGACAACCTGCCCGCCACCGGATGCGAGGTCACGCTGCGGGACGGCAGGCCGGTGCTGCTGGACCCGCGGGGCCACCCGCGCACGCTGTACCCCATGCTCAACGACCTCACCACCTACCCGCCGTTCGCCGCGCTCTCCCACCCCTCCGTCCTGCACGCCCCGGTGCGCGGCGACACCGGCCACCTCGGCCGCGTCACCATCGGCGACGCGTGCTACCAGCGCGAACGCTGGGTCCTGGACGCCGCCGCGCTCCCGGCAGGCGGCCGGGGCCCCGCCGCGCTGCTCGGCCTGCGGCGCCTGGCCCGGACGCACGGCCTGCCGCGCTTCGTGTTCGCCAGGACCGAGGCCGAGCGCAAGCCCGTCCTGGTGGACACCGCCTCGCCGTTCGCCGCCGAACTGCTCGCCCACCTGATGGGCGACAAGGCGGGTTCGCGGGTGCTGGTGGAGGAGATGTACCCCGGACCGGACGAGCTCTGGCTGCGCGACGACGCCGGCCGCTACACCTGTGAACTGCGCATGCAACTGACCCGCCCCCGTTGACCCCCCGCCCCTCACGAGGAGGGAACGCATGACCACCGAGACCACGCCGGACGCACGGTCCGGCGACACCCCGACGACCGGAATGAGCCGCTACCGCGCGCTGTTCGGCACGCCGGGGGTGGTGCCCATGACGCTTGCCGCACTGGTCGGGCGGCTGCCCAGCGGGATGATCGGCCTGGTGCTGGTCATCGGCATCGTGCAGAGCACCGGTTCCTACACCCAGGCGGGCGTCGCGGCGGCGCTGTACGCGGTGGGCGTCGGCGTCTCGGGCCCGCTGCGCGGACGTGCGGCCGACCGTCGCGGCGCGTCGATCGTGCTGGTCGTCTCGGGTGCCGGCCAGGGGGTCGCGCTGCTGGCCCTGCTCGTCGCGCTGGCCGCCCGCGCCCCGATCGTCGTACCGCTGGTGATCAGCTTCCTGATCGGCGTGATGCTGCCGCCGATCTCGCCGATCATGCGCACCATGTGGAGCCGCTCGCTCACCGACCCGGGGGTGCGCACCGCGGCGTTCGCCCTGGAGTCGATCGTCGTGGACGCGGTCTTCATCATCGGCCCGTCGGCGGTGGCCCTGCTGCTCGCCGTAACGAACGGGAGCGTGGCGCTCGCCGTCACGGCTGTGCTGACCGCGGGTGGCTGCCTCGGCCTGGCCGCCGCCGGCGCGATCCGGGCGTCCCGCCCCACGGGTGGCGACGGCCCCCGCGACTGGCGCGGCCCGCTGCGCGCCGGCGGTGTGCGCTGGATGTTGCCGATCGGGCTACTGGCGACGGGCGGCATCATCGGGGTCGAGGTCGCGTTGCTGGCCACCTCCGACGCCCTCGGGCACCCGGACGCGGGCGGCCTGCTCATCGCGGCGTTCTCGGTCGGCAGCGTGTTCGGCGGCCTGGCGTACGGGGCGGCGCGGCTGCGCGGCACCAGCGCCCAGCACCTCGGGGTGTTCCTGGCCGTGCTCGCCTGCGGGTACGGCGTGGCCTTCCTGGTGACGAACCTGTGGTGGCTCGCGCTGGTGTTCGCGGTGTCGGGGATCGCGCTCGCGCCGATGATGACGGCGCAGTTCACCGCGATGGAGGAGGTCGCCCCGGAGGACTCGATGACCGAGTCGTTCGCGTGGCTGAACGCCCTCGGCCAGGGCGGCGGCGCCCTCGCCGCGGCGGCGGCCGGCGGGCTGGCCTCCGGCGGCAACCCCGGCGGCGGTTTCCTGGTCGCGGCGGGCATGGCCGTGGTGGCGGCCCTCCTCACCCTGGCGATCCGCCCGTCCGCACCCGCCCCCGGCGCACCCGCCTGACCTCTCCGCGTCGTACCGCACGTCCGGGCCACAGGGCCTGGACGTGCGGTTTCTTGAAACTTTCAGCAGATCCCGGGCCGGGCGGCGGCGGGCCGGGCGGCGGGACCGCGCCGCTCCGGCCCTGTCTCTCGATGTCGCGCCGTGCTCCCGGACGGACGCGGGCACGGAGCCGTCCGGGAGCTCCTTGACACACGCTGTACACGCCGTCGAAACACACCCAATATGGGAGCGCTCCCAATGAGGCTTCCGCCTAACCCCGGCTGAGAGCTTAACCGGTTAATCTACCCAGAGAAAGGCCTGACATGCGAAGTAGACCAAGGCTGGCACAGGCGGCGGTCCTGTCCATGCTGACCGCCTTGCTCGGTGCCATGCTCGTCGCCGCGCCGCCCGCCGGTGCCGCGGTCGGGCTCCGCGTGAGCGGCACGAACCTCACCGAGGCCAACGGCAGCAACTTCATCATCCGAGGCGCCAGCCACGCGCACGTCTGGTACCAGGACCGGCTCTCCACCTCGCTCGCCGGCATCAAGTCGCTCGGCGCCAACGCCGTGCGCGTGGTGCTGAGCGGCGGACGCTGGACCCCCGCCAACAACGCCACCGACGTCGCCAACGTGGTCGCGCAGTGCAAGGCGAACAAGCTGATCTGCATCCTGGAGAACCACGACACCACCGGCTACGGCGAGCAGAGCGGCGCCGTCACCCTGGACGCGGCGGCCAGCTACTGGCTCAGCGTGCAGAGCGCGCTGACCGGCCAGGAGAACTACGTCATCGTCAACATCGGCAACGAGCCGATCGGCAACAACGCCGTCACCCCCGGCTGGACCCAGGCCACCACCGCCGCGATCACCCGCCTGCGCAACGCCGGCTTCCAGCACATGCTGATGGTCGACGCGCCCAACTGGGGCCAGGACTGGCAGTTCACCATGCGCGACAACGCGCGCACCGTCGCCGCCGCCGACCCGCAGGGCAACACGGTGTTCTCCATCCACATGTACGGCGTCTTCGACACGGCCGCCGAGATCACCAGCTACATGGACGCCTTCCGCACCGCGGGCCTGCCGCTGGTGGTCGGGGAGTTCGGGCACAACCACTCGGACGGCAACCCCGACGAGGACACCATCATGGCGCAGGCGCAGTCGCGCGGCCTGGGCTACATCGGCTGGTCCTGGAGCGGCAACAGCAGCGACGTCGCCTACCTGGACATGACCAACAACTTCAACGCGAGCAGCCTGACCTCGTGGGGCACCCGCATCTTCAACGGCACCAACGGCATCAGGTCGACCGCGCGCGAGGCCACCATCTTCGGCGGCTCCCCCACCGACACGACCCCGCCGAGCACGCCGGGCACCCCGGCGGCGTCCAGTGTCACCTCCTCGGGCGCGACCCTCACCTGGACCGCGTCCACCGACACCGGCGGCTCGGGCCTCGCGGGCTACAACGTCTACCGCGAGCAGGGCACGACCGACCCGCAGCTCGGACAGAGCACCACGAACTCCATCACGCTGACCGGGCTGACCGCGAGCACCCAGTACCAGGTCTACGTCCGCGCCCGTGACGGCGCCGGGAACCTCTCCGGCAACTCGTCGCTCGTCACCTTCACCACCACCGGCGGCGGTGGCACGGACACGACCCCGCCGAGCACGCCGGGCACCCCGGCGGCGTCCAACGTGACCACCACGAGCGCCAACCTGACCTGGACGGCGTCCACCGACACCGGCGGCTCGGGCCTCGCGGGCTACAACGTCTACCAGGACGGGGGCACGCTGCTCGGGCAGAGCACGACCAACTCCATCAGCCTGACCGGCCTCACCGCCGGCCTCCAGTACCGCGTCTACGTCCGAGCCCGCGACGGCGCCGGAAACCTGTCCGCCAACTCCGGGACGGTCGTGTTCACCACCACGGGCGGCGGCACCGGCGGCGGCTGCACGGCCACCGGCACCGCGCAGAGCCAGTGGGGCAACGGGTACGTGATGCAGGTGGTCGTCACCAACACCAGGACCTCGTCCATCAGCGGCTGGACGGTGACCGCCACGCTGCCGTCCGGGCACACGGTCACCGGCTCGTGGAACGCCACCCTGTCCGTCAGCGGGCAGACCCTGACCGCGCGCAACGTCGGGTACAACGGCACGGTCGGCGCCGGCCAGACCGCCTCGTTCGGATTCCAGGGCAGCCGCCCGGACAGCACCTCGCTGCCGTCCAACTTCACCTGCACCGCCTCGTGAGCGCGGGCCGCACCGGCCGCGCGGCGGCATTCCTTACCCGATCAGGAGGATCGAGCCAGTTCCGCTCGGCGTACCTCGGGGGATTTGCCCCCATTAGGAGGAATGCCATGGCAGACAGCAAGACAATGCCGGAACTACTCGACGAGAACGACGTGGTGGGACTGCTGCTCCGTCAGCACGCCATGATCCGGGACCTGTTCGCCGAAGTGGAGCGGGCGACCGGTGGCGCGCGTGCGGAGACCTTCGAGCGGCTGGTGCGGCTACTCGCCATCCACGAGACGGCGGAGGAGGAGATCGTGCACCCCTACGCCCGGCGCACGCTGGACGGCGGGGACGCGATCGTCGACGAACGTTTGCGAGAGGAGCACGAGGCCAAGCAGATGCTGGCCATGATGGAGGAGCGCGGGACGGACGACCCGTCCTTCGCCTCCAACCTGGAGAAACTGCGGACATCGGTCATGGAGCACGCCCGGGCGGAGGAGCGGTACGAGTTCGCCCAGCTCGTCCGGGACACCAGCGACATCGAGCGCCGCACCATGGCGCTCGGCGTCAAGGCCGCGGAGGCCATGGCCCCGACCCACCCCCACCCGGGGGTCGAGTCGGCCACCATGAACCTCCTGGTCGGCCCGGCCGCCGCGATCATGGACCGGGCACGGGACGCGATCCGCCAGACGATGGCCAAGGCCAAGGGCCCGGCCGGCGAGAAGAAGAGCGGCAAGGCAAGCAAGGGAGGCAGGGGCAGGGAATCCAAACCCTGACCCTTCCTCCCACACGCGGCACCGGTCGTGCGCACCTCGGGAAGGGTGCGCACGACCTTCGCCGGCGAGGATCCCGGACGGCGGGGGCGCTCAACCGGGGGCGGGTGTGCTCCGCATGCCCGGCACGGGGTGCGGGCCCTCGGTCTCGACCCTGTAGTCCCTGCCGAACTTGTGGCGGGCCTCTTCGAGCACCTGGTCGCTCGGCAGGGGCTCACCGCCGCGGATGCCCTCCTGGTACCGCTGGAAGCGCTCGTGCGCCTCCCGCACGTATCCGGTGCCGAGCGTGGTGAGGTCGATCTGGGTGGCGAGGAGCTCGCGGACGTACTCCTTGTTCGGCTCGAAGGTGACCGGCGCCGGCAGGGCGGGGGCCAGGATCTGCTCGGGTTCCCTGCTGTTGTCGTGCCGCCGCATCAGATCGCAGGCGATGCGCAGGTGCTCCAGCTCCATGGCGAGGTGCAGCTCCCACAGGGCACGCAGCCGGGGATCGGACTCGGTCTCCATGAACGAGTGGTACATGTAGCACTCGTTGTACTCGTGGTGGACGAGCTGCTCCCACCAGGTCTCGGCCGGGTCCACCAGCGTCTCGTAGTGCGTGACGTGCTCCTCCTCGATCAGCCCGATCTCCTGGTAGAGCTGGCGGGCGATCGGCTCCATGTACTCCGGCCCGACGTTCATGTAGAAGTTCATGGTCTGCTGCTCGGCCGCCATGATCGTGAGAGCGTGCAGCCGTGACGCCGGGTCCACCGTCTCCTTGTCGTAGTGGTCGCGGACGTTGTCGACGGGATGCCGGTGGTGCAGCGGCGTGGGCCGCCCCGGCATGACCTCGGTGAGCGCGTCGACGATCTTCTCGGCCTTGCGGTGCTCGATCAGCTCGTACAGGTTGGCGTACCTGTAGAGATGGTCGAAGTCCTCCAGCAGCCCGAACTCGAACGCCTGCTTGATGTAGGGGTCGGGCTCCATCCGCGCCACCCACGCGGTCAGGTCGACGGCCACCTGCTCGTAGGCGATGGTGGTCTCCAGCACCGACGCGAGCCCCGGCAGGAGCCAGTTGACGGCCTTCTGCTGCTGCGCCTCGATGGCCCGGACCTCCGCCAGCTGCCGCCGCACCTCAAGATCCGGGCAGCGCCGGGTGAAGTGGTGGCTGAACATGATCGCTTCGATCTCGATGCCGTTCATGGCGATGACCCGGCAGCGCGCGTACGGATCGGCGTGGTCGGGGTCGAGCTGCGGCACGTTCAGCTCCCGCCAGCTGCGGAACTGCCGCTCCAGCGGGATGCCCTGTTGTTCCAACGGATTGAACGTCATAGGCTGCCCTCTTTGTCCGGTTTAGGCAGGTTTGTCGGCTAAATACCCGCCATCACCGGACGGCAACCCGCCGCCGCCGCGCGCCTCAGCGCTCCCGGCGTGTCATCACCTCGAACGCGAAGGCGGTGACCAGGCCGTACGCCAGGTGGGGCACCAGGTCGGACAGCCAGCCCACCAGCCCCCACGTGCGCGGGTCGGTGAGGCCCATGGCCGTCATCGGCACGGCACCCACCACGAGGACCACGGCGCCGAGGCCGGCCGCGGCGGGCAGGAGCGGAGGACGGGGCACGGCCGCGCGCAGTCCGCCGTAGGCGGCTCCCACGGCGAGGCCGGTGGCGATGCCGAGCAGGCCGCCGAGGCCCTGCGCGCGGCCGGGAGCCTTCTCCTCGTCGCCGAGGGGCACCCCCGCCATCCCGGCGAAGCGCTCGGCCACCTGGTCGGGCAGCGTGCTTGCGGGTCGGCCGCGCACGGCCTGGTCGAGGTAGGTGACCACGTTGAGGGCGGTGGTCCCCGCCGCGCCGGCGAGCAGGCCGGCCATCACCAGGCCGCACGCTCTCTGCTTCCCCACGCTCGTCACCTCCCGCTACGCCGTCTCGGCCGCCTCCCCGATGCCACGCAGGACGCCGGAGAAGTGTTGCTCGGCGAGGTAGTGACCGATCCCGATGATCAACGCCACCGGCCATTCGACCAACTGCAGGGCCACCAGCGTGCCGAGCGCCCCGTAGAAGGCGAGCCGGTCGACGCTGGGGAGGGTCACCCGCCCGAGCACCGGCACGTCCACGTGCGGACGGGCGGTTGCGGCCGTGGCGATGGCGTCCTTCAGCATGGCGACCTCCGGGAACTCGGCGGATATCCGAGCCATCCCCCGGCGCCGTGCCCGGTAACGCGGCTTGGCGTGGACTTTGTGTCACCTGACGATGCCGGGCGACTGTCGGTGCCATGACATAGCGTCCATGTCATGTGCAGGAGCATCAAAACCCTTCGTGAGCCATTCGTCGCCGACGTCACCGACGAGGACGTCCGCGCCGCCGCGCTGCAGTACGTCCGCAAGATCTCCGGCTTCCGCGCCCCGTCGGCGCGCAACGCCGAGGCGTTCGACCGGGCGGTGGCCACCGTGGCCGCCGCCACGCAGGCCCTGCTCGACGAGCTGGATCTCCGGCGGGTGCCGCGCCATCAGGCGTGACCTGCCACCGGAACGGGGAAATATCGGTCCGCAGCCAATCGATGTACATCGGCTTATAAGATTATCAATACCGATCACAGAATCACCTTCAAAGGAAATTCCCCGACCTCTTTCGAACGCATACCGCCGCCCCCATCCCAGAGTAAGGTTCGATTCATGAGCCTTTCAGAGATCCCCCGGCCCGAATGACGCCAGGGCAGGCTCATGGGGACTTTCGGACGCCGGAGCGGCGTCCCATCTCGTTCGTGTGGTGAGGTCGTCGAGTGCTTGTTCGCGTACCCAAGGAATTGTCCGACTTATCCTATTATTCAATAACGCCGGTTCCCAAAGGGCAGCCGGGCGGCCCGGCGTACCGCCGCCGTGCGCGCCGAATACCATCGTCACCCCCGGGCGTAACACGCCGCCATTCCACCCCGATGACCACTTACCCGGACCGCCGCCCGGCCGATCCGGAAAACGCCCGGCCATCGCGCTGTCCGCGGACCGCACCACTTGTTACAGTGGCCGCGGAACGCTGGGAAGTCCGCTTACCCATCGGGATTCGACCCGATCCGTGGAGGCCCC
Organism: Sphaerisporangium aureirubrum; assembly: GCF_042658925.1. Taxonomy (NCBI): domain Bacteria; kingdom Bacillati; phylum Actinomycetota; class Actinomycetes; order Streptosporangiales; family Streptosporangiaceae; genus Sphaerisporangium; species Sphaerisporangium aureirubrum. Next base: position 49,693 of record NZ_JBHSRF010000057.1, on the reverse strand, counting down.
CAACCGCGGCCGGCGCGGATCACGAGCCGAGCGACGCGCGCGCGGAGGGTCCATGACCCAGGTCAACCGCAGAACCCAGCGGCTGATGGCCGCGCTGCCCTTCGCCGCGCTGTTCCTGGTCGCCGCGCTCGACGCGCTGACCGGCCCGGATCTCGGATACCTCCCGCTGCTGGCCGTGGGGCCCGCGTTCGCCAGCCTGGTCGGCGACGTCCGGCGCACCGTGACCATCGGCGCGGTGGCGCTGTCCCTCTCCCTGTTCCTGTCGGTGTACGACGGCATGCTCGGCGACCGGCGCAGCGACATGAGCCTGATCTCCATCGCGGGGGTGACCGCGGCGAGCATCCTCGCCACCGTCGGGCGGCAGCGCCGCGAGCGCGAGCTCGCCAGCGTGCGCTCGGTGGCCGAGGTGGCGCAGCGGGTGCTGCTGCGGCCGGTGCCCCGGCGGGCCGGCCACCTGCGGGCCGCCGTGTCCTACACCTCGGCGACGGCGGAGGCCCGCATCGGCGGCGACCTGTACGAGGTCGTGATCGGCCCCGGCGGGGTGCGCGCCATCGTGGGCGACGTCCAGGGCAAGGGACTGGCCGCCGTCGAGAGCGCGGCGCTCGTGCTCGGCGCGTTCCGTGAGGCCGCGCACGACGAGCCCGACCTGCGCGGCGTGAGCGGGCGGCTGGAGAAGGCCCTCAACCGGCGGCTGTCCGGCGAGGAGTTCGTCACGGCCATCCTGGTCGAGGCGGGCCCCGGCGGGAAGCTCACTTTGCTGAACTACGGCCACCCGCCGCCGCTGGTCCTGCGCGCCGACGGCGCCATCGAGCTCGCCGAGCCGGTGGAGACCGCGCCGCCGCTCGGGCTCGCGGTGCTGGAGGTGGAGGGGCCGATCCCGCACCAGATCGACTTCGGGACGGGCGACCAGATCCTGCTGTACACCGACGGGGTCATCGAGGCACGCGACCGGACGGGCCGCTTCTACCCCCTGACCGAACGTGCCTTCCTCCTCAAGGACGACGACCCCGAGGCGGCCCTGGAAGCCCTCCGCCTAGACCTGGTGGCCCACGTCGACGCCCCTCTGCACGACGACGCCGCGATGCTCCTCCTGCGCTTCCGCGAAGGCTGACCCCCGCGTGGAGCATCCAGCGACCGGGCGCGGAACTCCCCGTGGCTCACGCGTCGCCGGCGGGCGGGTGCGGGCGGACCACCGCGACCGGGCAGTGGGTGTGGTGCAGGACGCCGTGCACGACCGAGCCGAGGACGGCGGACCCGAGGGCGCCGCGGCCACGGGAGCCCACCACCACCAGGTCCGCGGTCGTGGACGCCTCGGCCAGGGCCTCCACCGGGTGCGCGCACACCGCCGTCTCGCGCACCTCCACCTGCGGGTACTTCTCCCGCCACGGGGCCAGCTGCTCCTCGGCGGCCTGTTGGCCCCAGTCGAAGGCCGACTCCGCCTCGGGGGTGTAGGTCTGGAACGTCGGCAGGAAGGCCGACACCTGCCAGGCGTAGATCGCGTGCAGCCGCGCGTCGCGCCGCACCGCCTCCTCGAACGCGTACTCCAGCGCCGCCTCCGAGTCGGGCGCCGCGTCATGGCCGACGACGACGCGCCGGTACACCCTGTCGCGCACGTGCCCGGCCACGACCACGGGGCATTCGGCGTGCCCGGCGAGGCCCATCGACACCGAGCCGAGCATCAGGCCCATGAAGCCGCCGAGCCCCCGGGTGCCGATCACCAGTTCCTGGGCGTCCCTGGCCTGACGCTGCAGCTCGCTCTTGATCAGGCCGACCAGCGCCACCGTCTCGACCGGCAGGCCGGGCGCCTGGGACCGCGCCACGGCGGCCGCGGCGGCGAGCACCTCGCGGGACTGCTCGGCCAGCGTGTCCCCGAGCCCCGGCGCCGTGGCCAGGGGCACGCCCGCCACCCACGCCTCGGTCACGTGGACGATCCGCAGGCCGCAGCCGCGCCGCACCGCGTCGTCGGCGGCCAGGCGCACCGCCTCCATCGCCGGAGGCGAGCCGTCGGCCCCCACCACGACGTGTGCGTTCATGCGGCGTCACTCCTCTCGGTCCCGGGTGGCACGCGGATCACTGCTTCCTCGGCCGCCAGCGCTGCTCGGCGGACGTCCACGCGGTGTCCCAGTCCGCGTACCTGCGCCGGTCGAGCAACCAGCGGACCAGGCTGAGGATCACGAACAGTACCCCCGAGGCCGCCACCATCACCCCGAAGCCGGCCACGGCCGCGTCGGTGACCGTCTGGGTGTGCCGGCGCGGAGGCGCCACCGGGTCGCCCGACTCGTCGACCCAGATCCGCAGCGTGGAGCCGGAGCGGGCCTCGGCGGGCACGGGGCGCACGGCGACGTGCTGCCGTCCGTCCGGCCCCTGCCAGCGCACCTTCGCCTTGACCTCCACGGCGGTGCCCTGCGCGGTGACGGTGGTGGTGCTGGCGGCGTTCTCCAGCAGCACGGCCATCACGGGATGCCGTACCTGCGGGTCGGCGTGCTCCAGCGCGACCCCCTGCCGGTACACGGTGCCGGCGACCGCGAGAGCGGGCCACAGGCAGGCGAGCAGGACCAGCATGGTGATCAGCACGGCGACCGCTTCGATACGGTCCGACCGCCGGCGTAGCGGGTTGCGGTCGAATCGGTAGCGGCGCACACACCTCACCGCCCAGTTGGCGCAGGATCCCATCTCGCACCTCCCGTGGGGTCTCCCCCTCCGGCCTCCCGTCCCGGCCCGCCCGCGGGCAGGCCGTCGCGACGTCCGGCGGAGGGACGTTCGGCCCTGCCCGCCACTAGGGCTTTCCCACGCACCGTGACGGGCTCACCACCAACGTACGACTCCCGGCGCGTCATGGCGACAGGGGGTCCGCCGCCAGACCTCTGTGGGACGGATGGTGCAGAAGTGACTCTTGTTAACATTGCGATCGTTCACGCAAACTGTGAAGTTTCCGGACAAGGCGGAGTCGAAGCTGCTACAAAGATGCGCGGCCCAAAATCTCGCGGCGCCGAGTCTGCGTCACGCGGTGACGGTCAAGCGGCCACGGAGAACACGGAGGATCGATATGGACCGCGACGGCACGCCGAGGTACGACGAGGATCCGACCAACCAGACAGGACCACTCGGGATCGAGTGGCGGGACGAGGCGGCCCCGTCCGGTGACGTGCTGTCCGACGGATGGCACGACGGCCAGGAGCCCGGCCCGCCCTCTGTGTCCGGGGCCACCGAGATCGTCCCCGCCGACGTCCGCCCCCTGGACCCCCCCGGCCCCCTGGATCCCCCGGACCCCGAAGGCTCCCGCGCCGAAGGCTGGCCGGACCACGACGACCCCGGGAACCCGCCCGAGGAGCGCCGAGGTTTCCTCGGCTCGGGATGGCGGGGCGAGGAGGGGGCCGAGGAGGAGGGCCGCAGCCAGAACAGCCGGCTCATCCTCGCCATGATCGCCGTGGTGGTGCTCGCCGTCGCCGGTGGATGGATCGTGTCCTCCTCGGCGAGCCCGACCCCCGAGGCCGGTTGCGCCGCGCCCGCCGACTGCGCCACCGCGCAGCCCATACCGGCCGCCTCGGACAGCACGGTGCCCGACCCCGCGACGCCGCCCGCCGTCGACCCCGAGATCACCCCCGAGGGGAGCCCCACCACTCCGGGTGAGACGCCCGCCGCGGTGCCGACCGGCGTGCGCTCGCAGAACGCTCCCGAGCCGACCACCGAGCCGACGCCCACCCGCACCCGCCCGCAGTCGCCCAAGCCGACGCCGCGCACCAGCGAGCCCCGCCAGGACGACGACGAGCAGCCCCGGATCGAGGACGAGCCGACCCCCACCTCCAGCCCCACGCCGCCCCCGCCGCCGCCGACCACCAAGCCGCCGGCGCCGAGCCCCACCAAGGAGCGCCCCAACGGCCTCCTCGACTGGCTGTTCTGACGCTCCACGGGCCGGCCGGCACGCTCAGCCCGGCCGGTCCCGCCGGACGTTCCCCCGCCACCGGCGTACGGCCCACAGGACAGCGCCGGCGAGCACCGCCGCGCCGCCGCCGAGCACCGAGGACGGCGGCAGGGCGGCGGCCAGCAGCAGGCAGCCCGCCAGCCCGGCGACCGGGACGAGCCTCGGCGGGCGGCCCTCGGCGGCGGTCAGGGTCCACGCCGAGGCGTTGGCCACCGCGTAGTAGACGAGCACGCCGAACGACGAGAAGCCGATGGCGCCTCGGACGTCGGCCAGCCCGGCGACCACCGCCACCACCGCCCCGACGGCCAGCTCGGCGCGGTGCGGCACGCCGTACCTCGGGTGCACGGCGTCCAGCCCGCGGGGCAGGTGCCCGTCCCTGGCCATGGCGAGGACGGTCCGCGAGACGCCGAGGATGAGGGCGAGCAGCGCGCCGAGCGCGGCGGCCACCGCGCCGAACCGCACCAGCGGCTCCAGGGAGAGCGCGCCGGCCGCGCGCACCGCGTCCGCGACCGGCGCGGCGGACCGCGCCAGCCGGTCCGGGCCGAGAACCGACAGCAGCGCCACGGCCACGGCCGCGTACAGCAGCAACGCCAGGCCGAGCGCCAGCGGGACGGCCCGGGGGATGGTGCGCGCCGGGTCCCGCACCTCCTCGCCGAGCGTGGCGATGCGGGCGTACCCGGCGAAGGCGAAGAAGAGCAGCCCGGCGGCGCGGGCCACGTCCAGGACGGATAGCTCCGCCGGCGGGGCCAGCCGGTCGAGCGCGGGCCACCCGGCCCCCAGGCATACCGCCACGGCCGCGAGGAGCACCACCACCACGACCGCGACGATCAGGCGGGTGAGCCAGGCCGCCTTGCGGACCCCGGTGTAGTTCATCGCGGTGAGTGCTACCACGGTGAGCACCGCGACCAGGTGACGCTGCGCGGGCCACAGGTACGCCCCGACGGCCAGCGCCATCGCGGCGCAGCTCGCGGTCTTGCCCGCCACGAAGCTCCACCCCGCGAGGTGGCCCCAGAAGTCCCCGAGCCGCGCGCGGCCGTAGACGTAGGTGCCGCCGGAGTGGGGGTGGCGCGCCGCCAGACGCGCCGAGGAGGTCGCGTTGCAGTAGGCGACGACCGCCGCCACGGCCAGCGCCACCAGCAGCCCCGGCCCCGCGACGGCCGCGGCGGGCGCGTACACGACGAACACGCCGGCACCCACCATGGCCCCGAGCCCGATCACCACGGCGTCCCCGGTGCCGAGCCGGCGGGCCAGCCGCTCCGGAGGTCCGGTGTGCGGTGCCGAGGTCATGGCCCGATCGTGACATGCCCCGCCCGGCGCCCCGCCGCCGGTACGGGGAACCGGCGGGACCGCGGGCCGTCAGGCGGCGCCACTGTCCTGGGTGGCGGGCTGGGCGGCCGTATCCGGGTCCGGGTCCGGGAGGCCGGGGCCGGCGCGGCGGCGCCCCAGGGACAGCAGGCCGTACAGGACCAGGATGGCGGCCGCGGCCAGGGCGGGGCCGGTCAGCACGCCGGTGCCCTGGTCGGCGAAGCGGTCCGGGGCCCAGGGGAGGGCGAGGGCGGCGTACCACTCCTGGCCCTGGATCGGGCCGGTGAACAACACCAGGGCGACCCACGCCTGGGTGGCCAGGGCGCCGGTGACCATCAGCGTCCGGACCTCCGAGCCGTTCCGCGCGGGAAGCGGGTCGACGCCGAACGCCACGAGGAAGAACCACGCGGCGGTGAGCACCACGACGAGCTGGGCCGCCAGGCGCACCGCGAGGCTCGACTGGGCGGCCTCGAACACACCGGTGACGTACAGCACCAGGTAGGGCACGGCGTAGACCGCCGTCGCCACCAGCGGGTGCGCCGCCCTGGCCGCCCCTGGGCCGCTCAGCAGGCGCCCGAAGAGCGGCGCGGCGGCCCGGAGCGGCGCCAGGGGGGCACCGAGCACGAAAAGGGCGGGGCCGACCGTGCCCAGCAGCGCGTACTGCGCCGCGTGCACCGAGAACACGGCGGGCCCGTACGCCGCGAGCCCTCCGGCGGCGCCGTACAGCACCACGAGCAGCCCGGCGAGCGCGGCCACGGTGCGGGCGGGCGGCCAGGCCTCCCCCTGCCGCGCCAGCCGCCGCACACCGAGCAGGTAGGCCGCCGCGACACCCAGCACGGCGAGGATCGCGATCGGGTCGGGCCGCACCTCGGCGAGCAGGCGGCCGGGCGCGAGCGGCGGCAGCACGTAGCCGAGCAGCTCGTGCTGGCCGTGCACCTCATCGGTGCGCGGCGGCGGCGTGCGGGACAGCGCGACGGCCAGGGCGAGCGTCCCGGCCATCACGGCGATCTCGCCGGTCGCCAGCCGCAGGAACGGCCGGGCGGCGGTGCCGAGCGCGGCGAGCGTGCGCGTGCGGTGCCGGTAGCCGAACCAGCCGAGGACGGCCAGCGCCGCCAGTTTGCCGAGCACCAGCAGGCCGTAGCGGGAGTCCCAGAACGACGAGATCGAACCGAGGCGCACCCAGGCGTTGAGCAGGCCGGAGAAGCCGACCGCGACGAAGCAGCACAGCGCGAGTGCGCTGAACCGGTGCGCCGCGGTGCCGAGGTCGCCGCCGCCCCGGCGGGCCACCAGGGCGAACAGGCCGCCCACCCACAGGGCCATCGCGGCGATGTGCAGCATCAGGCTGGAGACGGCGATGTTGTGGTCGGCCGCCGAGGCCGAGTGGCCGACGTACGCGGGCGGCAGCACGGCGAGCACCGCCACGACCAGCAGCACCGCCCGGCCGGCCTGGCCGACCGGGAGCAGGGAGGCACCCGCGACCAGCAGCGCCGCCACGGCGACGATGAGGAACGCCTGCCCCTGCGGGACGTCCAGGCCGAACGTCGGCAGGAACCCGGAGTCCAGGGCCTCCCCGACCGGCAGGCCGAGCAGGTCGGAGAGGGTGAGAAGCAGCGTCAGCACGGCGGTCGCCGCCCAGCCGAGCGCCCACGGCGCCGCGGCCCTGGTGACCCTGCGGCGCTCGCCGGGTTCGCCGCCGAACGCCACCGCCGCCAGCAGCACGCCGATCGTCACGGCGGCGCAGATGTCGTGCACCACCCGCAGCACCGGCAGCCCGAGGGTGGTCAGCGTGCCCGGCGTGGGCAGCCCGGGGATCTCGGTCCCCGGCCAGCCTCCCCCGAACCACAGGGCGAGCAGCAGCACGAGCCCCGCCCCGGCGATCATCAGTGCGTACACCGCCGGTCGCCGCTGTGGAGGGATGGTCATTCTCCTGCCTTCCCGTTCCAGGTCGCCGCCCTGGTCGAGTATGTCCGCGCGGGACCGGTCGGGGCGAGTGGCCAGGTGGACGGACGGCAATGACCCTCATGACGTCCGTGCGGACGGCGAAACTTTCAGCACCCGCCGCCATCTGACGCTTTACGGGTTATAGCAGGACTTGACACACCAGAGGGGCCGGAACTGCGTTTATTGCCTCATCTGTCGGAGAGGTGCAGTAGGGAAGCGATCCATCGCGACGAAGGGAACCGTCATGGGGGCGGACGACAAGATCTCCAACAAGGCCGAACAGATCAAGGGCAAGGCCAAGAAGCGCGTGGGCGAGGCCATGGACGACGAGGACATGCGCGCGGAAGGCCGTTCCGATGAGGCGTCGGGCCGCATGAAGGCCGCCGGCGAGAGCGTGAAGGACGCCGCCAAGAACGTCAAGAAGACCTTCAAGAACTGATCCTCATCCCCCCGGAGGCCCCCGGCGTCGGGGGCCTCCGCCGGGTCGGGGCTCAGGGGGAATGGCGGAGTTTGGCGATTATCTGGGCCTTGTGGCGGTGGGCTTCCGTCAGGGAGTTGCCCTCCCGCAGGGCGGTGATGACGTCTTCCTCGGCCTCGGCGTAGACGTAGGAGTCGTCGAGGACGTCAGGGGTGGGGAGCGCGATGACGCCGGCGGTGTCCATGACGATCAGGGTGTCCTCGGTGACGCGCACGCCGGCCACGTCCACGGGTTCGCCGACGGCGGCCACGTGCACGCCGGGGCCAGGACCCGCGGTGGCCTCGTAGAGGGCCCAGGCCGGCAGATCGAGGTCGCGGAAGGCGTTGAGGTCGCGCACGCCGCCTTCCACCACCAGGGCGGTGAGATGGCGGGACAGGGCCGCACGGGTGTGGATCTCGCCCCAGACGGCGCCGGCGGCGGCCCGCGCCCCGGCCAGCACCAGGACACGGTCGCACAGGTCGTCGTCGAGGACGGCGTGCAGGGACTCCAGGTCATCCTCGCCGGGACCGGGCGCGAGCAGTACGGTCCTGGCGCGGCCGATCAAGCCGACGGGGCTGTGGACACGGCGCAGCGGCGGGCTGAGCCAGCCTGTCTGCCCGCGTAATTGAAGTACGTCCGCGATCGCGGTGGTGGGCGGAACCACGGATCGGATCACCTCTTAGGGGAGATACTGCGGATTCTTTCTGTGGCCGCGCGCAGGCGGGAATCGCTTCTCGGGGCACCGGTTCACCATGCCGGTTCCAGGCAAGTCCCGGGCTTGGGAGGCGGTCGGACGTCACGGGACGGAAGGCCCCGGGCGAAAGGCGCCAGGGGTGGAAACAGTGCCGGCGGGGTTCGAACTTGCCTACCACGATGGGGTAACCCGCCCGGCGCGTACATAGACAACGAATAACGGTTCACGCCGCCGGCGTAAAAGATCGCGCGCACCCTCACCACCCGCCCCGCGCGCCCCTCGCCCGCCCGCCCCGCACCAGGTGGATTGAAGATTCCACGCCGGGGTACCGGGAGCGCCATTCCCCGGCGCGGTGCCGTCCCGGTACGGTTCCGGCGAAGACACCGCACAGTCGCGCGGCCCGATCAGGGCGGGCCCGCGGGAAGGCGCCACGGTGATCGTCGATCTGTTGTTCCTCCTGGCAGCGCTGGCGCTGATCCTGGCCAACGGCGTGTTCGTCGCCGCCGAGTTCTCACTGGTCACCGTGGAGCGCGGTGAGATCAACCGGCTCGCCCTGGCGGGCGACCGGGGCGCCCAGGGCATCCAGACGGCGCTGCGGCGCCTGTCGTTCCAGCTCTCCGGCGCGCAGCTCGGCATCACGGTCACCTCGCTGCTGCTCGGCGTCATCGCCGAACCGGCCCTGGCCCACCTGCTGCGGCCCGCGCTGGCGATCCTGCCCGGCCGGTACGCAGAGAGCGTGTCCGCGATGCTCGCCCTGTTCGTCGCCACGGTGAGCCAGATGGTGCTCGGCGAGCTGGTCCCGAAGAACGCCGGGCTGTCCCGCCCGATGGCCGTCGCGCGGCTGTCCACGCCGCCGCAGCGGATCTTCTCCGCCGTGTTCGCGCCGCTGATCAAGGCCTGCAACGCCATCGCGAACGCCGTCGTCCGCGCGTTCGGCGCCGAGCCCCAGGACGAGCTGGCCTCCGCCCGATCGCCCGACGAGCTCAGCATGCTGATGAGCCTGTCGGTCGAGGCCGGCACCCTGCCCACCGGCACCGCCGCCATGCTGCGCCGGGCGCTGCGCTTCGGCGACCGCAGCGCCGCCGAGGCGATGACGCCGCGCCCCGACTGCGTGACCGTCGCGGACACCCGCACCGTGGCCGAGTTCCTGGTCCTGGCCCGCCGCGAGCGACACCTGCGCCTGCCGGTCACCGGCGGCGAGCTGGACGACATCGTCGGCGTGGCCTCGGTGGTCGACGCGTTCGCGGTGCCCGAGGCCGACCGTCCGTCCACCCCCGTCTCCCGGATCCGCCGGCCACCCGTGCTGGTGCCCGAGTCGCTCGACCTGGCGGCCCTGCAGGAGCGGCTCTTCACGGCCCGTGCCGAGATGGCGGTGGTGGTGGACGAGTACGGCGGCTTCGCGGGCATCGTCACGGTGGAGGACCTCGTCGAGGAGCTGGTCGGGGACATCGCCGACGAGTACGACCTGCCCGAGGAGGGCTCGGAGGGCCCGGTGGCCCGGCTGCTGGCCGCGGGCGCCTCGGTGGCCGTCCCGGCGATGCTGCGCGCACACGAGGCCGAGGAGCGCACCGGCTTCCAGATGCCGGAGGGGCCGTACGAGACGCTGGCCGGGCTGCTGATCAGCCGCCTCGGCCGCCTGCCGCAGCCGGGGGACGCCGTCGAGGTGGACGGATGGACGCTGCGCGCCGACACCATGCGACGGCACAGGATCGAACGCATGACCCTCACCGCACCGGGTGGCGAGAAGGAGCCCAGTTGACGACCCCCGACCCAGCCGACCCCGCCGATACCAACGATCCGGCCGATCCGGATCCCGACGAACCCCCTGAACCCGGCCCCTCCGGTCCCGGCCCGGCGTCCCCCGTCCGGAGGGTGGTGGCCCGATGACCCCGTGGGACGCCCTCATGATCGTGGCGCTGCTCGCGCTGAACGGCTTCTTCGTGGGCGCGGAGTTCGCGCTGATCTCGGTGCGCCGCACGCAGATCGAACCGCTGGCCAGGGCCGGGTCGCGCCGGGCGGACTCCGTGCTGGCGGCCATGGACTCGGTGCCGCTGATGCTGGCGGCGGCGCAGCTCGGCGTCACCCTGGCCTCGCTGGCGCTCGGCGCCGTCGGCGAGCCGGTGCTGGCGCACGCCCTGGAGCCGCTGTTCGCCGTGGCGGGCGTGCCGCACGGGCTGGTCCACCCCTTCGCGTTCGCGCTCGCCCTGGTCGTCGTGGTCTCCGGGCACGTCATCATCGGCGAGATGGTGCCGAAGAACCTCGCGCTCGCCGGGCCCGACCGCGCGGCGATGTGGCTGGTGCCGTCGCTGCGCCTGACCGCCCGCGCCATCCGCCCGCTGCTGGTCGTGATCGACGCCCTGTCCTCGGCCGTCCTCCGATTACTCCGCATCCCCCGCGCCGAGGAGGTCCGCACCGTCTACACCCCCGACGAGATGCCGGCCCTGATCCAGGAGTCGCGCAGGCACCGCCTGCTGGACCAGGACGAGCACGACCGCATGATCGCCACCCTCGCCCTGCACGCGCGCCCGGTGGCGTCGGTCATGGTGCCGATCGGCGAGGTGGTCAGCCTGCCCGCCACGACCACGGCCGCCGAGCTGCAGGAGAACGCCGGCAAGTACGGCCACTCGCGCTTCCCCGTGCACCGCGACGCGCCGGGGTCGCTGTGCGGCTACCTGCACGTGCTCGACGCGCTGAACGGCCACGCGCCCGACCGCCCGCTGCCCGCCCGGGAGCTGCCGCACGCGCACCGCAGGACCACGTTGGCCGAGATGCTGGCGCTGATGCGCAAGCGGCGCGCCCAGCTCGCCGCGATCACCGGCGAGGACGGCGCGGTGCTCGGGGTGGTGACGCTGGAGGACGTGCTCACCGGCCTGCTGCACCAGGCCAGGCAGGAGTCGCCGGGCTGACCGGGGCCCCGATTCGTCCACTGTGAGGTTTACCACAACGGCTGGTGGTCAGTTAGTTTTCACCACATTGAGGCCCCTATGGTGGCTCCAGTGGTGAAAGAGGAGCATCTTCGGGTAGGGCGAGCAAAATGCACGTCCTGACCCGTCCGTCCCCTCCGTCCCCCTCGCCACCTGCGCGAGCCCCCCGGCAGGCCTGGCTCGACGCGCTGCGCGGCATCGCCGCCCTCATCGTCGTGTTCGAGCACTCCCTGGACGCCCTCCTGCCGGAGGTCCGGAACGCGGTCAGCCCGTGGTTCAACTTCGGGCAGTACGGCGTGCTGGTGTTCTTCCTGGTCAGCGGCTACGTCATCCCGGTCTCGCTGGAACGCCGCGGCGACGTCCGGGGCTTCTGGATCAACCGGTTCTTCCGCCTGTACCCGCTGTGGGGGGTGGTGGCCGTGCTCGGCGTCGTGTTCGCGCTCGCCGAGGTGTACTCCCGCCTGCCTCCCGACGCCCAGGCCGAGCCGCTGTCCACCACGCTGGCGCACGTGACCATGCTCCAGGACCTGCTGCAGGTCAACAGCGTGGTCAACGTCTTCTGGACCCTCTCCTACGAGATGGTGTTCTACCTGCTGGTCACCGCGATGTTCGTCTTCGGCGTGCACCGCGCCAGCACGGGGACGTCGGTCACGCTCGCCGGCTGCGCCGTGGCCGCCGGGGCCCTCGTGCCCGCCGGCCTGCTCTCCCGCACCCTCGGCACGCCGGTGGTGGCCGTGGCCGCCGTCGCGCTGGTCGCGGGGCTCGCCGCCGTGGTCAGCGGGGACGAGACGCTGCGGCGGCGCGGCGCCGTCGTGATCGCCGCGCTCGGCCTGGTCCTTGTGGTGCTCAACAGCCGGATCGGCGCCTGGCAGAGCCTGGCCATCCTCGCGACCATGTTCGCGGGCACCGCCCTCTACCGGATGGAGCGCTCCGGCACCCGGGGCGCGGCGCGGTGGGTCATCGCGCTGGTCCCCCTGCTGTCGGTGGCCGCGGCGGTCTGGCACGGCCCCGGCTGGGGGATGACGGAGGCGGCGCGGCAGGAGTTCGTCTGGGGCTGGTCGACGGCGGTCGTGGCGGCCTGGCTCACCTTCGCGGCGGGTCTCGCCCTGCGTCACCGCGCGGTCGCCCCCGCCCTGGCCTGGCTCGGGCTGGTCAGCTACTCCGTCTACCTGCTGCACCCGCTGGTGGTCCAGGTGATCAGGCGCCTCACCTCGGACGCCACCGGCCTGTCCCTGCCGATGCGGCTCGGCTGGGAGGCGCTGCTGTTCGCCGCCGTGATCGGCGCCGCCGCCCTCGGCCATCGCTACGTCGAGATCCCGGGTCAGCGCGTCGGCCGCCGCCTGGCTCGGGCGAGCGGCGGGACGAGGAGGACAGACGGGACCTCCGGCGGCAACGCGAAAAATGGCCACTTTCCTGTGAATACCGCGACCCGCGATTCCCGGGATCGGGCCCCTCGCTAGACTTGCCCACGGTTTGCCGGACGGGTGGATCCGGCGCCTGAAGTCGGCGGGTGGCCACGGGCCACAGCCCTGGCCTCTCGTGGGGATCATGAACGGCGGGCTTGTCGATGTGCGCCCGGTCGAGCCCGCGGGCGACACCGGACGGCCACCCGGCCGGGGCAGGCGCCCCTGGCTCGCGTGGGTGTGGTGCCTGGTCGCGGCGGCTCTCGGCGTCGCCGTCGCGGTCTCCGCCACGCTGGTGGGCGCCTACGTCAAGCTCAGCGGCAACATCAAGCACGACGACGTGCCGGCGGCGGACCTCGGCAACCGCCCCGCCAAGATCAGCAAGGCGCTGAACATCCTGGTGGTGGGCTCCGACACCCGCGCGGGCGCCAACATCAAGTACGGCCACCGCGAGTACGGCGAGCGCACCGACACGATTATCCTGGCCCACCTGTCCCCCGACAGGGACAACGCGCTGCTGATCAGCTTCCCGCGCGACTCACTGGTCGCGCTGCCCACCTGCCCCGCGCGCAAAGGCCTGCCGGGCCAGCGCGCCCACGTCGGCATGATCAACGAGTCGTTCAACTTCGGCGGCATCGCCTGCACCTGGAAGACCGTCGAGTCGCTCACCGGCATCCACATCGACCACTTCGCCAAGGTCGACTTCACCGGCTTCAAGAGCATGGTCAACGCCCTCGGCGGCGTCGAGATCTGCGTCCCCAAGCCCATCGACGACCCCAAGGCCATGCTGCGGCTCGCGGCGGGCCGCCAGACGGTCAAGGGCGAGCAGGCGCTCGGGTACGTCAGGGCCCGCTACAGCCTCGGCGACGGCTCGGACATCGGCCGCATCCAGCGGCAGCAGATGTTCATCGCCTCCATGGTCAAGAAGGCCATGAGCGGCGCCACCCTCACCGACCCGGGCAAGCTGTTCGGCTTCCTGGACGCGGCCACCAGGTCGGTGACGACCGACCCCGGCCTCACCGTCGGCGTGCTGAAGGACCTGGCGGCAGGCGCCCAGGGGCTCACCGCGGGCAACATCCGCTTCGTCACCACCCCGTGGCGCTACTCCCTGACCCAGCCGGGCCGGGTGGAGTGGGTGCAGCCCCAGGCCAAGCAGCTGTTCCGTCTGGTGGCCACCGACACCAAGATCAAGGGCTCGCACATCCAGACGGGCCGCCAGGGCGACGTGCCCAAGTCCAAGATCGAGGTGGTGGTGCGCAACGGCACCACCCGCGGCGGCCTCGCCGCCCAGGTCGCCGCGGCCCTGGAGCAGCGCGGCTACAGCGTCGTCAAGGTCGGCGACGCGCCCATCAAGCCGTACCCGAGGACGCAGATCAGATTCTCGGCGAACGGCAGGACCAGGGCCCCCACGCTGGCCCGCGACCTGGTCACGTCCCACTACGCCGAGGTGACCGACACCACGACCCCCCGGCTGGTGCTCGTGATCGGCGACGACTGGCAGGGCGTGAAGCCCGCCCCGGTCTCCCAGCAGGACCTCAAGGGCATCGACGCCACACAGGACTCCTGCTCGGCGGACTAGGCCCCATCACCGAGGGTACTTGCAGGTGCGGGAAGACATCGAGGACGGTGAGCGATGCGACACGGTGTGATCTTCGACCTGGACGGCACGCTGGTCGACACGAACTACCTGCACGTGGTCGCGTGGTGGGAGGGGTTCCGGCGCAGGGGACACGACGTCCTCATGGTCGACATCCACGGCGCCATCGGCCGGGCGGACCGCGCGCTGATCGACTACCTGCTCCCGTCCGTCAGCGACGAGGACGCTCAGGCGATCTCCGACACGCACGCCGCGCTGTACAAGCCCCGTCTCGACGAGGTACGGCCGGTGCGCGGCTCGGGAGAACTGATGCGCAGGCTCTCCGACGCCGGGCTGCGGGTCGTGGTGTCCACGAGCGCGCACAAGGACGACGCCGAGCGGCTGATCGGCATCACCGGCGCGGAGGACGCGGTGACGGCCGTGGTGCACGCGCAGGACGTCGAGCACTCCAAGCCCGACCCCGAGCCGGTCCGCCACGCCCTGGACAAGGCCGGCGTGTCCGCCGACCAGGCGGTCTTCGTCGGGGACAGCGTCTGGGACGCCCTGGCCGCCCGGGGCGCCGGGGTCGAGTGCGTCGCACTGCGGTCGGGCGGCATCGACACCGGCTCGCTCACGGACGCGGGCGCCCGCGCGGTGTACAAGGACTGCGCCGAGCTACTCCAGCACCTGGACCAGAGCCCCCTCGCCAGGCTCCTCACCGGTTGACCAAGTGGTAACACCCTCCGCGTAGCGTTGGCTGGTGGACATGAACCGGACCGTGGTCCGGGGCGTACTGCCGGATCAAAGGGAGGGTGATCGGATATGGCACAGCAGGCGGTCATCGGTGTCACTGGGCTCGGAGTCATGGGACGCAACCTGGCGCGCAACTTCGCGCGCCACGGATACGCGGTCGCCGTGCACAACCGGACCGAGGCCAAGACCAAGGCGCTGATGGAGGAGTTCGGCCACGAGGGAGAGTTCCTGCCCGCAGGGTCCGCCGAGGCGTTCGTCGCGTCACTGGCCCGTCCGCGCAAGATGGTGATCATGGTGCAGGCCGGCCCGGCCACCGACGCGGTGATCGAGGAGTTCGCCCCGCTGCTCGAACCGGGCGACATCCTGGTGGACGGCGGCAACGCGCACTACCTGGACACCCGGCGGCGCGAGACGGCGCTGCGCGATCGCGGCATCCACTTCGTCGGCGCGGGCATCTCCGGCGGCGAGCAGGGCGCCCTGGAGGGCCCGAGCATCATGCCCGGCGGAACGCGCGAGGCGTACGAGTCGCTCGGCCCGATCCTGGAGGACATCGCCGCCAAGGTTGACGGCGTGCCCTGCTGCGCCTACGTCGGGCCCGACGGCGCGGGCCACTTCGTCAAGATGGTGCACAACGGCATCGAGTACGCCGACATGCAGCTCATCGCGGAGTCCTACGACCTGCTGCGCACCGGCGCCAACCTGACGCCCCCGCAGATCGCCGAGGTCTTCCGCACCTGGAACACCGGCCGTCTCGACTCGTACCTCATCGACATCACCGCCGAGGTGCTGTCGCACACCGACCACGCCACCGGCGAGCCGTTCGTCGACGTCGTGGTCGACCAGGCCGAGCAGAAGGGCACCGGCCGCTGGACGGTGCAGACCGCGCTCGACCTCGGGGTGCCGGTCACCGGCATCGCCGAGGCGGTGTTCGCGCGGTCCATCTCCGGCCACGCCGACATGCGCGCGGTGGCCCGCGGGCTGTCCGGCCCGTCCGGGGCCGAGCTCGGGTCGTCCTTCGCCGACGACGTGGAGCAGGCGCTGTACGCGTCCAAGGTCGTCGCGTACGCACAGGGCTTCAACCAGATCCAGGCGGGCAGCGCCGAGTACGGCTGGGACATCGACCTCGGCGCGATGGCCACCATCTGGCGGGGCGGCTGCATCATCCGCGCCCGCTTCCTGGACCGCATCCGCGCCGCCTACGAGACGGACGCGCGGGCGGCCACCCTGTTGTCGGACGCCAACTTCGCGGCCGAGGTGGGCGCGGCGCAGGACTCCTGGCGGGACGTGGTGGTCGCCGCGACCCGGGCGGGCATCCCGGTGCCCGGCTTCGCGAGCGCGCTGTCGTACTACGACGCGCTGCGGGCCGAACGCCTGCCCGCCGCCCTGGTGCAGGGCCAGCGTGACTTCTTCGGCGCCCACACCTACCGCAGGGTCGACCGCGAGGGCGTCTACCACACCCAGTGGGAGCTGCCGGACCGCCCGGAGATCCGCACCGACGCCTGAGCGGTGCGGACGCGGACGCGCGGCTCAGGACGCGGGACCGGCCCGGTGCTCCTGCTCGGCGATCAGCCGGGCGAGGGCCTCCGGGTCGTCCGCGTCCACCGTGCGCCAGACGCCGGCGGCCTCATCGGCATCGCCGAAACTCTTTCTGGTCGCCCAGTAACGCCCCGCGTCGGACCGGAACACGCACCAACCGGACAGAGCCGGCGGGATGATCTCCACCAGGGTCTCGTCCAGTTGGTTCAGTTCGTTGAGGCGTGCGGATAAGAGGTGATGGCGGTCGGTGGCAGCCGGTGGTTCGCGCATCGGGATCAGACCTCATTACACGTCCAGGCACATGAGGCAGGCGGATCGCCGTTCACGCGCCTGCCATTTGTGCGTCATCAGGCCGCGCGAGTGGCATCCGCGCTACGGTCAGTGTGAGTGCCTGATGACGGGCTGTCACCATAGATTGCTGCCGCACCGTCATTGCCGCAACACAAGGAGTGAGCATGACGAGCGGCGCCGAGCTGCGCGCGGCCCGCAAACGCGCGGGTCTCAGCCTGGGACAGCTCGGGGAGCGCATCGGCGTCTCCGCAGGTCATCTCAGCAGGGTCGAACGAGGTACCCGCGAGGTGACACCGGCACTGCTTCACCGCTACGAGCAGGCCGTTGGCGCGCTGCCCGATCCCGCCGGCATGCCGGAAACCCCCGATGCCGACACCGCCGAAATGGGTACCGTCGATGACATGAAGCGACGGGGCCTACTCTCGGTCATCGCGGCCGCCTCGGTGGGGGTCGCGGGCGGCGAGCCGCTCTCCCGCCTGCTCGACGGCCTGTCCGCACGCCCGCCTTCCCGTGTGGGCCTCTCCGAGGTCGAGGCGGTCGAGGCCGCGGCCGACCTCGCCATGCGGATGGACCTATCCAAGGGTGGCGGCGCGGCGGTGGCGATGGCGCGCGGCACCCTCGAATGGGCCGTCATGCTGCGTGACCAGCCGATGGCCACCCCCACCCGGGAGCGGCTCGGCTCGGCCATCGGGTTGCTCGCCGACCGGCTCGGCTGGGCGACCTACGACCAGGGCCAGCTGGAGCAGGCGACGCGTCTGCTCACCTTCGCCCTCGACTCGGCGGCCCGCGGCGCCGACCGCGACCTTCGCGCGCACGCCATGCTCGACCTCTCGGTGGTCTGCGCCGACCTCGGCCGCCCCCGGGACGGCGTCGAGATCCTGCGCCTGGCCCTCGGCGACGAACGCGTCTCCAGCGCGGAACGCGCGAACGTCCATGCCGTGGCGGCCCGCCACTGCGCGACGGCCGGGGACCGCGTCGCCGGGCTGCGCCACATCGCCCTCGCCGAAGAGGCCCTGGCCCGCGGCGAGCCCGTCCCCGCGCACGACGCGGTGCCCGCGTGGGCGCGCCACATCACCGTCTCACCCGGCCACCACGACAGCGCCATCGGCCTCGCGCTGTTCCAGCTCGGCGACGACCGGCGGGCCAGGGAACGGCTGACGTCCGCCGTGGACCGCTTCGGCCCCACCCGCACCCGCACCGGCCTGCGCTGCCAGACCCGCCTCGCGGTGCTGCGCGCGCGGGAGGGCGACCGGGAGGGCGCCGCCGACCAGGCCAGGCGCGCGGTCTGGCTGGCCGCCGACGTGCGGTCCATGCGCGTCACCAAAGACCTGCACATGATGATCGCGGGCGTGCTCGAGTGCGGCATGATCGATCTCGCCCGCGAGCTGTCGTCCGGCATCCGCGCCTGACCCGCCCCCGCTTTCGATAGCCTCGCCCTGCCGCCGCGCCGCGGCGCCGTATCCGCACGTTCCCGGAAGGTGTGTTCATTGATCGGCTGGTTTGAGGCGCTCGTGCTCGGCCTCGTGCAGGGACTGACCGAGTTCCTGCCCATCTCGTCCAGCGCGCACATCCGCGTGGTCTCCGCGTTCTTCGGCTGGGAAGACCCGGGCGCCGCGTTCACCGCCGTCATCCAGCTCGGCACCGAGACCGCGGTACTGATCTACTTCCGCAAGCGCATCTGGGACATCATCTCCACCTGGACCCGCTCGCTGTGGACCCCGGAGCTGCGTGAGTTCCCGGCGGCCCGCATGGGGTGGTACGTCATCGCGGGCAGCGTGCCGATCGCGGTGCTCGGCCTCACCTTCAAGGACCAGATCGAGACCACCGTGCGGGACCTGCGCCTGGTGGGCGCCTGCCTGATCGTCTTCGGCCTGCTGCTCGCCGTGGCCGACCGCATGGCCCGCAACGAGCTCACCCTGGACAAGAACCTCAACCTGCCGCACGCCGTGACCTACGGCCTGGCGCAGTCGCTGGCCCTGATCCCCGGGGTGTCCCGCTCCGGCGGCACGACCGGGGCCGGCCTGCTGCTCGGCTACCGGCGCGAGGAGGCGGCGGAGTACTCCTTCCTGCTCGCCATCCCCGCGGTGCTGATGTCCGGCCTGCTGGAGCTGTTCGAGATCGGCGACGGGGCGGCCCCCGCCTGGGGCCCGACCATCCTCGCCACCATCGTGTCGTTCGCAGTCGGTTACGCGGCCATCGCCTGGTTCCTGCGCTACATCAGCACCCACCGTTTCACGCCGTTCATCGTCTACCGGGTGGCCCTCGGCATCGTGATCGTCGCGGCGGTCGGCCTCGGCTGGATCCCGGCCGGGTGACCTTCGTCTGCACCGCCCGCTGATCTGCTTATTTAGGTAGATTTCCCGGCACAGGGGGATTCGTCAGGTCATCACGGGGGGCGCCATGTGGGCCCGCATCTCAGCTGTCTCTACCTACCTGCCCGAACGCACGCTGACCAGTGCCGAGGTGGAGGCGCGGATCGACGGCTACGTCCCGCGCCGCGGCATCGTCGAGCGCCTGACGGGCATCCGGCGGCGGCACCTCGCCGAGCCGGACGAGCAGGCGTCCGACCTCGCCGCCGCCGCGGCGCGCGGCCTCGACCACCGGGACGCCGACCTGCTCATCTTCGCGTCGGCGTCCCAGGACATGGTGGAACCGGCCACCGCCCACATGGTCGCGGCCAGGCTCGGCCTGTCCTGCCCGGTGTTCGACGTCAAGAACGCCTGCAACAGCCTGCTGAACGGCGTCCAGGTGGCGGAGGCGCTGATCCGCACCGGCGCGCACCGCACCGTCCTCGTCTGCACCGGTGAGGTGCCCTCCCGGGCCGTGCGCTGGCGCGTGTCCGGCCGGGCCCAGTTCATCGAAGCCTTCGCGGGCTACACCCTGTCCGACGCCGGGGCCGCCGTGCTGGTCACCGCCGACCCCGGGCGCGGCATCTTCTACCGCGACTTCCGCGCCGACTCCACCGCCTGGGCGATCGGCACCCTGCCCGGCGGCGGCTCCGCCCACCCGCGCGACCCCGAGCATTCCTATTTCCGCGGTGACGGGCGGCGGCTGCGGGAGGCGTTCGAGCTGGCCGGCCCGGAGATCTTCCTGGACGCCCTGAAGCGCACCGGCCTGACCTGGGAGGACTTCTCGCTGGTGGCCGTTCATCAGGTCGCGGTGCCCTACCTGGACGCGCTGGTGCGGATCCTCGGCATCCCGCGCGACCGCCTGGTGGTGACGCTGCCCGAGCACGGCAACTGCGCCTCGGCCAGCCTGCCGCTCCAGCTCCACGCGGGCGGCGCCGGGCCCGGCGACCGGGTGGCGTTGCTCGGCCTCGGCGGCGGCATCAGTCTCGGCGTGCTGTTCGCGGACCTGTGAGGGGTGGCGCCATGGACCTGTGGGTGATCGTCCCGGCCTACAACGAGGCCAAGGGCATCGAGGCGACCCTGCGCGCGCTGGAGGCGCAGGACGACCCCGGCTTCACGCTCGTCGTGGTGGACAACACGAGCACCGACGGCACCGGCGACGTCGTGCGGGCCTACGCCGGGACCTCCCGCATGACGATCGAGGTGATCCCCGAGCCACGCAAGGGCACCGGCGCCGCCGCCGACACCGGCATGCGGCACGCCATCGCGCGCGGCGCCACCCACCTGGCGAGGACGGACGCCGACTGCCTGCCGCGGCCCGACTGGGTGCGGCAGGTCAGGCGGGCCTTCGGCGACGGCCTGGAGATGGTCGGCGGGCTGCTGCGCCCGCGCACCGACGAGTTCCCGCTCAAGATGTGGGAGCGCCGGCTGATCCCGTTCCTGGTCGGGGTGGCCGCCGCCTTCGGCCGCTTCCGGCCGGGCAACCGCGATCCCGCCTACCTCGGGCCGTACGTCATGATGCCCGGCGCCACCGTGGCCATCACCGCCGGGCTGTACGAGCGGGCCGGCGGCTTCCCGCGCGCGGCCATCGAGGAGGTGCACGAGGACCGCGCGCTGGTCAACCGGGTGCGCAGGCTCACCCCGGCGTACGCCACGCGGCGCGACGTCGTGGTGTACGGCTCGGTGCGGCGCCTGCGCGCGTACGGCCTGGCGGGCACGCTCGCCTGGTACGCCGACCACCACTACCACCCCGACGTCATCGACATCCGCTGATCCCTCGGCCGTCTCCCTCAGTCTCTCCCCCGTCTCTCCCTGTCTCCCCCTGTCTCCTCTGGACGTTTCCCGTGAATCATGAGACGCGCCTCCATCTGGCGGCGCACCCGCTGGCGTACCCGCTGGTGCGGGCGCTCGCCCGGCTCGGGCCGGTGGTGCGGGTGCCCGGGATCGGGGTGGTGGTCAGCGACGCCGCCACCGCGCGGGCCGTGCTCATGGACCAGGCGTTCCGCAAGGACGGCCCCGGCTCGCCCGGCGACCTGTGGACCCCGGTGCTCGGGCCGTCGGTGCTGCTCAACATGGAGGGCGAGGCGCACACGGCGCTGCGGCGCAGGCTCGCCCCCCTGTTCACCCCCGACGCGGTGGCGTCCCTGGTGTCGGGGGTCCTCGCCGGGCCGCTCGGCGAGCTGTCGGCGCGGCTCGGGCGCGGCGAGACGGTCGACCTGGCGGACGAGATGCGGCTGATGGCCGGGGCCGTGATCTGCCGGGTGATCGGGATGGGCGAGGTGTCCGCCGCGGACGCCCGCGCCCTGTTCGCCGACGGGGAGCGGGTCGTGTCCATGGTGTCGCTGCGCTCCCGTGGCCTCGGCCCCCGCCAGATCGCGGTCGCCCGCCGGGTGCTCGACCGGGTCGGCGGCATCGCCGCCGCGGCGTACGAGGCCGGGGACGAGGCGACGGTCATGGGCCGCATGCGCTCGCTCGGTCTGTCCGCCGCCGAGGCGCGCGGCGCGGCGGGCGCCTTCTTCCTCACCGGCACCGAGACCGTGGCGTCCTTCGTCCCCCGCCTCGTCGCCCTCCTGCACGACGGCGGGATCCGGCCGGGCGGCGACCTCGGCCGCCTCGTCGAGGAGGCCCTGCGCTACACCACGCCCACCCCCGTGATGCTGCGCTCGGTCGCCGCCCCGTCGCGCGTCGGCCGGGTCGCCGTGCGCCCCGGCGACCGGGTCGTCCTCGCCACCCTGAACTGCACCCGTGCGTACGGCCCGTTCGACCCATCCCGCCGCCATCCGCCCGAACTGCGCCGCCTGTGGTTCGGCGCCGGCCCTCACTTCTGCATCGGCTACCCGCTCGCCCTGGCGGAGATCCGCGCGGTCGCCGAGGTCCTGCTCGCCCACGACGTCCGGGTGGTGCGCCGCCGCCCCGCCCGGCGCGTGCTCCTGCCCGCTTACCGGCACCTGTGGATAAAGAGCCGGGCATCCGGCGAGGGCGAGAGGAGAAGGCAATGAGCCGTGACGTGGTGAGCGGAGTGCTGACGGCGGCCGGGCGTGGGCCGGAGAAGCGGGCGGTGGTGGACGGACGGGGCCGGGTGCTGACCTACGGGGAGCTGGCCGGCCGGGTCCGGACGGTCTCCCGGGCCATGGCGGGCCTGCGGCCGGGGAACGCGGTGCTGTTCGCGGTGCGGCCCGGCCCGGACGCGGTGGCGCTCGCGCTCGGCGCCGTCGCCGCCGGGGGGATGCTCGTGCTCGCCGACCCGGGCCTGGCCCCGGCCGCCGCCGCGGCGCGCCTGGCCCGCGCCCGTCCCGCGTGGGTGGTGGCCGACTCGGTGGCCTACACCCTCAGCGGCCCGCTACGCGGCCTCGCCCGCCGCCGCGGCCTGTCCCTTCCCCGCCTGCGCGACCCGGTCCCCGGCCACCCGGTCCGCCACCTGACCACCGGCCCCTGGCTCCCCGGCGTCCCCGCGGGCGCCCTCCACCTCCACCGCCTGCCACCGGTCGCACCCGCGGCCCCCCTGCCGGAGGACCGTCCCACCGCCGTACCGCCCGGAGGCGGGAAGGAGCGGCCCTCCGCGGACCCCGCCGTCGCATCGCCGGGAGGGGAGGAGGAGTGGCCGGCCGTGGTGGCGTTCACGTCGGGGACGACGGGGATGCCGCGCGGGGTGGTGCACACCCGGGGATCGCTGGCGGAGGGGGCGGCGCTGTTCCTCGGCGCCGTGCCGCTCGTACCCGGGGACGTCGTGCACACCGACCAGCTCATGCTGGGGCTGCCCACGCTGATGGCGGGGGCCACGTGGTCGCTGCCCGGGACCCGGCCGCTCGCCGAGGAACTGGCCGAACGCGCGGCGACCCACGCGTTCTGCGTCCCCGCCCGCCTGGACGCGGCGCTGCGCGTGGCGCCCGCGCTGCCCGGCACGCTGCGGTGCCTGCTGCTCGGCACGGCCCCCTCGCCGCCCGCCGTCCTGCGCCGGGCCCGCGCCGCCGCGCCCGGCGCGCGGGTGTTCTCGGTGTACGCGACCACCGAGGCGCTGCCGATCGCGATCGCCTCGGCCGAGGAGAAGCTCAGCGTGACCGAGGGCGACCTGCTCGGCCGCCCGCTGCCCGGCGTGGGCACCCGGATCGCCGCCGACGGCGAGTTGTTCGTCTCGGGGCCGCATCTGGCGCGGTCGTACCTCGGGGAGCCGCCGATGGCGGAGGTGGCGACCGGCGACCTGGCGCGGCTGGACGGCCGGGGACGGCTGGTGCTGCTCGGCAGGAAGAAGGACATGATCATCCGGGACGGCGTGAACATCTACCCGGGCCTGTACGAGCCCGCGGTGGCCGCGCTCCCCGAGGTGGCCGAGGCCGCCCTCCTCGGCGTCCCCGACCCCGAGACCGGCGACGAGGAGGTCGTGCTGGCCGTCGTCCCCGGCCCGTGCTTCGCCCTCGCCAGGCTGCGCGCCGCCCTCCCCGACATCGTCGACGCGGGCGCGCTGCCCGACCGCGTCGCCGTCCTGCCCGAGTTCCCCCGCACGGGCCGCTCCGCCAAGCTCGACCGCGACCGGTTGCGCGCCCTCGTCCGCGAGGAGGGCGCCCGATGAGGGTGGCCGTGACCGGCGCCTCGGGCTTCGTCGGCGGGGCCGTGTGGCGCGCGGCGGCGCAGCGGGGCTGGCAGGTGCACGCCTTCGGGCGCAGGTCGCGGGACAGGCTGGGAGATCGGCCCCCGGGCCTCTACCGGTCGTGGGACGTCACGGGGCCGGTGCCCGGCGATCTTCCCGAGGTGGACGCGGTGATCCACTGCGCGGGCGGGGTGTCGGACTGGGGGCCGGCGGCGGAGATCGTCAGGGTCAACGTCGCGGGGACCCTGGCGGTGCGCCGGGCGTTCCCGGGCGTCCGGTTCGTGCACGTCAGCACGGCGAGCGTGTACGACCCGTTCCGCCCGACGGTGATGGCGCGGGAGGACGAGCGCCCGGCCCGCCGGTACGTCAACGCCTACGGCGCGTCCAAGGCGCGGGCCGAAGAGGTGGTGCGGGGGACGGCGGTGGTGCTGAGGCCGCACGCGGTGTACGGGCCGGGGGATCCGGTGCTGCTGCCCCGGGTGCTGCGCGCGGTGCGGGGACGGCGGCTGTTCGCGGTGGGGGACGGGCGGCAGCGGATCAGCCTGACGTCCGTGGGCAACCTGGCGCGGGCGTGCCTGCTGGCGGCCGGGGGCCCGGTGGCGGCGGGGGTGTTCAACATCGCCGACGCCGAGCCGGTGACCCTCGACGACGCGCTGCGCGCCGTCCTCCGGGAGCGGGGCATCGACGCCCGGCCGTGCTACCTGCCCGCCGGGCCCGCGACGGCGCTGGCGGTCGCGGCCGAGGCGGCGTTTCGCGCGGCGCGGCGCCCGCACCCGCCGACCCTGACGCGGTACGCCGTCGGGCACCTGGCCGTGGAGCGCACCCTGGACATCTCGGCGGCACGCGAACGGCTGGGCTACGACCCGGCGCCGACCTCCTTCGCCGGGGCGGCACGCTGGTGAACTACCCACTGTTAATCCCAATCATCACTATTAGTCATGACATGTCTTGACCACCATGGTTGCGTTCGCGTTCGCCCGGTGCGACCGTCGTAGAAAGCCCGCACGAGAGAAGGGGCGCGCGCCGTGTCCGATCTCCCTCAGCTCCCGTTCACCCGGCGTCATCCGCTCCACGTACCGCCCGAGTACCGGCAACTGCGCGCGGACGGCCCGATCACCCGGGTCCGCACCCAGGCCGGGGACGAGGCCTGGCTGGTCACCGGGTACGAGGAGGTGCGCGCCCTGCTCGCCGACCCGAGGCTCGGCCGCTCGCATCCGGCGCCGGACACCGCGGCACGCGTCTCGGGCTCGGTGCTGCTCGGCGGGCCGAGCGGCGACTTCGCGACCGAGCGCCGCGACCACGAGCGGATGCGCAAACTGCTGGTCCCCGCCTTCTCCGCGCGCCGCATGCAGGCCCTCGCCGGCCACGTGCAGGACCTGGTCGACGGGCTGCTCGACGAGATGGCCGCCAAGACGCCGCCGGTCGACCTGCACGCGTACTTCTCGTTCCCGCTGCCCGCGCTGGTGATCTGCGAGCTGCTCGGCGTGCCGTACCAGGACCGCGACCTGTTCCAGTCGCTGGCCGACGGCATGACCAACGTGCTAGACCCGGTCGCGGCCCGGGCCGCCAAGGCCGAGCTCGGCGCCTACATCGGCGAGCTGCTGGAGGAGAAGCGCCGACGTCCCGCCGACGACGTGTTCTCCGACCTCGCGGGCCTTTCGGCGACCCACGGGCAGATCGCCGACCTCGGCGCGGCCCTGCTGTTCGCCGGGCACGAGACCACGGTCAACCGCATCGACTTCGGCGTGCTCCACCTGCTGGGCGACCGTGCCCAGTGGGAGGCGCTGGCCGCCGACCCCTCCCGCGCCCCGGCCGTGGTGGAGGAGATCCTGCGGATGGCGGCGCCGTCCGACCACGGGCTGGTGCGGTACGCCAGGGAGGACATGGAGTTCGGCGGCGCGACGATCAGGCGCGGCGACGCCGTGGTGGTCAGCACCACGGCCGCCAACCGCGACGAGCGCGTCTACGCCGACCCGGACGTGTTCGACACCGAGCGGGCGGCGGCGGACCCGCACATCGCGTTCGGCTACGCGCGGTACTACTGCATCGGGGCCAGCCTCGCGAGGGTCGAGCTGCGCGCGGTGTTCGAGACGCTGCCGCGGCGGTTCCCCGGGCTGGAGCTCGCGGCCCCGCTGGACGGCCTGCGGCGGCGGACGGGGAGGCTGACGGGCGGCTTCGTCGAAGTGCCGGTGACCTGGTGAGCGGCGGCACGCCAACACTTACTTCATTTCATCACTCATTCTGATTCACCCCGTTAGGATCTGGTTCGATCATCAGTCTGAGCGGGGAGAGATGCTGACCCTGTGGTACGACCGTCCCGCGGACGGGCCTGACGAGCACGGCTCGTGGGAACGGCTGGCCCTGCCGATCGGCAACGGCAGGCTCGGGGCGATGGTCTTCGGGCGGCTCGGCCACGAGCGCCTGGCCCTCAACGAGAGCACCCTGTGGACCGGCGGCCCCGGCTCCGCGGACGCCGGGGGCGCGTACCGCTCCGGCGACTGGCCCTCGCCCCGGCCGGACGCGCTCGCCGAGGCCAGGCGGCGGATCGCCGAGGACGGACGCCTGGAACCCGAGGAGGCCGTCCGCCTGCTCGGCAACCCCCACGAGCAGAACGGGCACATCCCGGGCTTCGGCGCCTACCAGCCGCTCGGCGACCTGCTGCTGACCGTGGACACGCCGGGCGAGGTCACCGGCTACCGCCGCGCGCTCGACCTCTCCACCGCGATCGCCTCGGTGGAGTACACCGCCGGCGGGACGCGGTTCACCAGGGAGCACTTCGCGAGCAACCCGGCCCAGGTCGTCGTGGTCCGGCTCGCCGCCGACCGCCCCGGCGGGGTGAGCGTGACGGTGCGGACGTCACGGGAGGCCACGGCGCGCGCCGGGCGGCTGACCTTCCGCGGGGCGCTGGACGACAACGGGCTGGTGTTCGAGGGCCAGGTCCAGGTCCTGGCCGAGGGCGGCGAGCGCACGGACCTTCCCGGCGCGGTGGCGGTGCGCGGCGCGGACGCCGTGACGCTGGTGGCGTCGGCGGGCACCGACTACGCGCAGGTTCACCCCGCCTACCGCGGCCCCCACCCGCACGATGAGGTCACTCGATGGGTGGACCGGGCCGCCGCCCGCGGCTTCGCGGCGCTGCGGGCCGAGCACGCCGCCGACCACGGCCGCCTGTTCGGCCGGGTGCGGCTCGACCTCGGCGGCGCGGGCGCCGAGGCGCTGCCCACCGACCGGGCGGTGGCGGCGTACGGCTCGGGCGGGCCGGGTGACCGGGCCCTGGAGACGCTGCTGTTCGCCTACGGCCG
The DNA here is from genome assembly GCF_042658925.1 of Sphaerisporangium aureirubrum. Taxonomy (NCBI): domain Bacteria; kingdom Bacillati; phylum Actinomycetota; class Actinomycetes; order Streptosporangiales; family Streptosporangiaceae; genus Sphaerisporangium; species Sphaerisporangium aureirubrum. The sequence continues at coordinate 22,659 of NZ_JBHSRF010000057.1, read as the reverse complement.
GTACCTTCTCGTCGCGGCGTCCCGCGCGGACTCGCCGCTGCCCGCCAACCTGCAGGGACTGTGGAACGACAGCCCGGACCCGCCGTGGAACTGCGACTGGCACACCAACATCAACGTGCAGATGAACTACTGGCCGGCCGAGGTCACCGCTCTGCACGAGTGCGCCGAGCCGCTGGTGCGCTTCGTCGAGGCGCTGCGCCCGCCGGGCCGCCGCACCGCCAAGGAGATGTTCGGCGCGTCGGGGTGGGTGGTCCACCAGAACACCAACCCGTTCGGTTTCACCGGAGTGCACGACTGGCCGACCTCCTTCTGGTTCCCCGAGGCCGCGGCCTGGCTGGTCCAGCACGTCTACGAGCACTACCTGTTCGGCGGCGACGACGGCTTCCTGCGCGACCGCGCCTTCCCGCTGCTGCGCGAGACGGCGGACTTCTGGCTCGACGTGCTGGCCGAGCGGGACGACGGCTGGGTCGTCTCGCCCAGCCACTCGCCCGAGCACGGGCCGTTCACCGCGGGCGCCGCCGCGTCCCAGCAGATCGTGTGGGACCTGCTGGCCAACACCGCCGAGGCGGCGGACCTGCTCGGCACCGACCCCGGGTACCGCGTCCTCCGTGCCCTCGCCGAGTTGGACGAGGGCCTGCGCGTCGGCGCGGCCGGGCAGCTCCAGGAGTGGCGCGAGGACCTCGCCGACCCGCGTGAGGGCCACCGCCACGTGTCCCACCTGTTCGCGCTGCACCCCGGGCGGCGGATCAGGCCGTGCACGCGGCTCGGCGAGGCCGCGCGGGTGACGCTGGAGACGCGGGGCGACGACGGCCCCGGCTGGAGCCGCGCCTGGAAGGTGAACCTGTGGGCGCGGCTGCTGGACGGCGACCGGGCGCACCGCCTGCTGGCCGGGCAGCTGCTGCACTCCACGCTGCCCAACTTGTGGAGCACCCATCCGCCGTTCCAGATCGACGGCAACCTCGGCGCGACCGCCGGGATCGCCGAGATGCTGCTGCAGAGCCACTGCGGGGTGATCGACGTGCTCCCCGCGCTGCCGGCCGCGTGGCCGGACGGCTCGTTCGACGGCCTGCGCGCGCGTGGCGGGTTCACGGTCGGCGCGACCTGGCGGGACGGCGAGCTGACCGAGGCGCGTATCACCCCGGACCGGGGCACCGAGGTCCGCGTGCGCAACCTCGCCTTCCTCGGCGGCTGCCGCGTCGAGATCCGCGACGTCCCCCTTGCCGCCACCCCCTCCGCCGCCACACTCCCTGGCGACACGCCGCCCGGCATCGCGCCGTACGGCGGTCCGGCGGTGCCGGTCGCCGTCGCCGTCGTGCCGTGTGACGACGACACCGCCGTGTTCACGGCGTCCGCCGGTCGCACCTACGTGGTCGTGCCCGCCTGAGTCCCGCCGCGCACCGGCTCCGTGAAGCATCTTCGCGTTGCGTACACGGGCCTGTGCGGTTGGAGCGCGCTAACGAGGCGATTATGGGAGACTTCCGATCTGCTGCATATCTTCGCTAAGCCCGCGAAGGGGCATTTTCCGATGGGCACTCCTGGCCAACTGATCGTCAAGCGCTACCGTCTGGTGCGAGCACTGGGTCAGGGCGGCATGGGCATGGTCTGGGAAGGGCACGACACGCTCCTGGACCGGCCGGTGGCGGCCAAGGAAGTGCTCGTACCGCCCAAGCTCAGCACCCGGCAGCGCCTGGACATGATCCATCGCACCTCCCGCGAGGCCCGCACCGCCGCCAAGCTCCACCATCGGAACATCGTCTCCGTCTTCGACGTGGCCGAGGAGGACGGCCAGCCCTGGATCATCATGGAGATGGTCCCGTCCCGGTCGCTCGACCGGGTCATCGCGGGCGAGGGCCCGCTGTCGGTGACCCGCGCCGCCGTCATCGCCTCCCAGGTGCTCACCGCGCTCTCCGTGGCGCACGCCGCGGACGTCGTGCACAGGGACGTCAAACCGGCCAACATCCTCATCGGCTACGACGGCCGGGTGGTGCTCAGCGACTTCGGCATCGCGACCAGCATGAGCGACCCGCACGCGCAGCACAGCGGGACCGTCGGCTCGCCGGGCTTCCTCGCGCCGGAACGCCAGGCCGGGGCGCCCGCCGCGCCCGCCGGCGACCTGTGGTCGCTCGGCGCGACGCTCTTCGCGATGGTGGTGTGCCGCCCGCCGTTCGACGGCGACATGGGGCCGCTCGCCACGCTGCTCACCAAGGACGCCGAGTTCGCCAAGGCCCCCGCCGAGCTGCGCCCGGTCATCACCGGCCTGCTCGCCAAGGACCCCGCCAAGCGGATGGGCGCCGAGGAGGCCAAACGGCTGCTCGACGCCGTCGCGTCCCCCGAGCCCGAGCCGGAGCGCCCGCAGCGCGCCACCGGGCGCGCCAAGATGCTGGCCGGCGTGGTGGCGGCCGCGGTGCTCGCCGGCACCGTCGGCGGCTGGGCCGTGCTGCGCCCCGACAGCGCCGCGACCGCCGGCCCCGTCCCGACCGCCCCCGCGCCGGACGTCGCCTCGCCGCTCGCCGTGCCGAACGTCACCCCCTCGCCCACCCCCAGCCGGTTGAAGCTGAAGTGGCACGACGGGGAGGGCTGGAGGGCCGGGGTGCCCCGCGGGTGGCGGCTGGTCAGCCGGGACGGCACCTTCACCTGGTCCGAGCCCGCCGGGACCGCGTACCTCAGCGTGTCGGTCTCCCCCCTCGCGGGGCGGGATCCGCTGGCCCTGCTCCAGGAGACCGAGACCGCGTTGTCCGCCGAGGTCCGCAAGTACCGCCGCGTCCGGCTGGAGAAGGTGCCGGGCAAGGACGTGACGGCCGAGTGGGAGAGCACCTGGACCGGCCCGGGGTACCACGGCTGGGCGGTCAAGGGCGTCGCCTACCACGAGACGCAACGCATCATCGTGAACGGCGACCGCGTGAGCGTCGTCGGCTGGGTGACCACCCGCTCGGAGTGGCGGCACCTCACCCCCACCATGAAGGCGATCTTCAAGTACTACAGGCCGGCGCAGCCACCCGCCTGACACCCGGTCGCTGACCTGGGAAAAATCCCCGATCCTCCGCGTGGAACCGCCGCGGTCGTGGCATGATGATGCCACCGTACTTGCAATGGTTTTCGTTATCAGATGGGATCGGGTACATGAGAGTTGCCTTCGTCGGCAAGGGCGGCAGCGGCAAGACCACCCTGTCGTCCCTCTTCGCCAGGCACACCGCGCGCCAGGGCGACCCGGTGGTGGCCGTCGACGCCGACATCAACCAGCACCTCGGCATGGTGCTCGGGCTCGCCCCGGCGGACCTCCCCGAGCCCCTCGGCGCCCACCTTCCCGAGATCAAGGACTACCTGCGGGGCGACAACCCCCGGGTGGCCTCCGCCGCGTCCATGGTCAAGACCACCCCGCCCGGCCGGGGCTCGCGGCTGGTCACGCTCGACGACCCCTACTTCTCCGCTCGGCACGCCGTCCCCGTGCAGGGCATGCGGCTCATGGTCACCGGTCCCTTCAGCGAGGACGACCTCGGCGTCGCGTGCTACCACTCCAAGGTCGGCGCGGTCGAGCTGTTCCTGAACCACCTGGTCGACGGCCCGGACGAGTACGTCGTCGTCGACATGACCGCGGGCGGCGACTCCTTCGCCTCGGGGCTGTTCACCCGGTTCGACATGACGTTCCTGGTGGCCGAGCCGACCCGCCAGGGCGTCGCCGTCTACCGCCAGTACCGCGACCACGCCCGCGACTTCGACGTGCCCATCGCGGTCGTCGGCAACAAGGTGCACTCCGCCGCCGACGTGGCGTTCCTGCGCGAGCAGGTCGGCGACGACCTGCTGGTGTGCCTGGAGCACTCCCCGGCGATCCGCGCGATGGAGCAGGGCCGGGGGTTCACCCTCGACGACCTCGAACCCGCCGGCCGCGCGGCGCTGTCGGTGCTGCTGGCCCGGGTGCGGGCCCAGGAGAAGGACTGGGCCAAGTTCGGCCGCCAGACCGCCGAGTTCCACACCCGCAACGCCAGGGCGTGGGCCAACCGCGCCACCGGCGAGGACCTTCTCCACCAGATCGACCCCGGCTTCGTCTACGGCGAGCGTCCCGCCGTCGTGGCATGAGGCCGGGCGTGGCGCCGGGCGACCGGGCTGACCGGCGGGTGCCGGTCAGGACTGTCGCCCTCGCGCCACCTTCAGTGCGACCGGCGCGGCGCCTAGCGTCGGATCCGTCCCTTGCGAGAGGAGAACCAAGCATGTCGCTGACAGTTCCCAACGAGCTCCTCGACCAGGCGCGCGCGGGTGACGTCGATGACGCGGCGTTCGTCGCCTGCGTCCGCGATTCCCTCCCGTACGCCTGGTCGCTGATCACCGACCTGGTCCGGCGGCGCGAGGTGAGCGGGGCCGAGTTCGCCGACAACCTCACGCCGCCACCGGACGAGGCGGCGCGCGGCCAGTTGCTGCGCTGCCTGGCCAGCGACGCGATGCGCGGCGCCCTGGAGCGCCACTTCGGCGTACGGCTCGCCTTCCAGAACTGCCACCGTGTCGCCGTGTTCGATCCCTCGGCCGAGAAGGCGCTCGCGGAGTTCGTCACCGCCCGCGCCCAGATCCTCAACCAGCGGCCCGACCTGGTCGACTGCTAGCCGGTCAGGCCGGCGTGACCCCGTCACCGGGTCCGGCACCGCGCCCGGACCCGGTGACGGCGGTCACCGCCCCGCGATCACGGAAGCCTTACCCTCCCCCCGTGTGCACGGCCCCTCGCGATCACGGCTCTGACCTGCGGATTCATCGGGCTGACCGGCCCGTCGTCCAGCGCTCACCAAGATGTCGCATCGCATTTGGCGCAGGTTCAAAGACCTACCCACCATCATTTGCTCATGCCCGCTTTTGTCACCCTGTCCGGGCGCTCCGTGCGCCTGGAACCGCTCGGCCCCGCGGTGATCGACGACCTGGTCGCCGCGGCCGGTGAAGACCGCTCCACCTATGGCTTCACTCGGGTTCCCGCAGGCCGGGAGGAGATGGCCACGTACGTCGCGGCCGCTCTGGCTGAGCAGGCGGAGGGACGCACCTTGCCCTTCGCCATCAGGTGGCTGCACACCGACCGAGTGGTCGGATCCACCCGCCTCATGAACCTGGAGTACTGGCAGGGTCCCCTGCCGTGGCCTCCCGGCACCCGTGGCGTGGTGGGAGAGGTCCCGTCCGTGGCCGACATCGGTTACACCTGGCTGGGCGCTTCGGCCCAGGGCACCGGCGTGAACCGGGAGAGCAAATACCTGATGCTCTCGCTGGCCTTCGAGACCTGGCAGGTCCACCGCGTCACCCTGAAGGCCGACGTACGCAACATCAGATCCCGGGCCGCCATCGAGGCCCTCGGCGCACGCCTCGACGGCGTGCGGCGGGCGGACAGCCGAGGCGCCGACGACACGGTCCGAGATACCGCGTACTACTCGATCCTGAGTTCCGAATGGCCGGTGGTCCGAGAACGGATGCACGCGAGGCTCGGCCTCGTGGAAGCGGCGTGAGCTCCCCGTTCCTTCGATGAACCCATGGAACGACACGGCCCGCCCGGTCGCCTTCCGGCGTCCGGGCGGGCCCTGTTGTCCCCCGCGATATCCCCTAATCCCCGATGTTTCCCCCCGGGCCCCGTTACCCCCGGTTCGTCCCCCATCGGTGACCTGAATGCCCTGCCGGCGCGTCACGCACCGGTTCGTCCCCCGCCGGAAACCCCGTGCCCTGTTCGGCTCAGGCCCTCACCTGCCGGAGACCGCCGGGCGAGAGGTGTCCCTCACCGCCCGGCGCGCAGATCACACCTCGTCGGCTTCGTAGATGTAGTTCCAGCGGCCGCAGTACTTCTTCTTGTCCTGGTGGTCGTTCCAGTAGCAGACGCGGACCTGGACGCTGTCGACCTCGTCCTCGTAGAAGTGGAACGCCCGGTAGCCGTTGGAGCCGCACTTCCTGGCCCAGTAGGTCGACTCGTCGCCGTCCTCGTTCTCGAACTTGACCTGCACGTATCCGCACAGCCACCAGGGCGAGTGCTTGTCGTAGACCTTGCCGGAGACGTGGATCTTGCCGTGGTCGTCCTCCCAGACCTGGCCCTTGGCCTTGGCTCGGGAGTCGTGGTCGTAGTACTTGGAGTAGTAGTAGCCCCAGTCGTCCTCGAAGTCGTAGCTCGTGCTGCTCGCCGGGGCGGTGGCCGCGCCGGCCGAGGAGGCGAAGGCGGGGAGGCCGACGGCGATGACGGCGGAGGCGGCAGCCAAGCCGAGAATGTTGCGGATCGAGCGGTTCATGGTGGTTCTCCTGAGATGAGGGCTCCCCGGTTTTCTTGCCTGCCGGGGCTTGCTGTGTCTCATTGATAGAACCGACCGCCTGCAAGCCACTTACAGCGGCCTTATCCGCGCCTGCAAGGCGCTTGAGACACCCTGCCGGGCCCGATTCGGGGACGGGGACCCGGCGCGGCGGCCACGGGTGTGCGCGGCCGCCCCCGCGGGGGTCGCGCCCGATCCGTGCCCTCAGCATGAGCCGCGCAGTTCAACGGGAGATTGACGAGAAATCAACGCTCTGATTAACGAGATGCCGAGCGCATAGGGAGAATGCTTGCGGGGATCTATTATTTTCAACGCAAACTGGTCGCAGGCTGGAGAACAAGAAGTATGGCTGGTCAAGATGGCGAGGCTGGCCTGCGGTTCGCCGTGCTGGGTCCCGTGCAGGCGTGGCGAGACGGCATGGAGCTCGAACTCGGCACTCCGCTGCAACGATCCATCCTCGCCATGCTGCTGCTGCGCGAGGGCCGCGCCGTCACCCCGGTGGAGATGATCGACGCGGTCTGGGGGCAGGACGCACCGCCGCGGGCGCTCGGCGCGCTGCGCACCTACGTGTCCCGGCTGCGGGCCGTGCTGGAGCCGGGCCGCTCGCCCCGCACCCGGCCTGAGCTGCTCACCTCCGTCGGCCGTGGCTACGCGCTGCGCCTTCCCCAGGGCGTGCTGGACCTCGCCGTCTTCGAGCGCCGCGTCACCACCGCGGAGACCGAGCGCCGCGCGGGCGACCCGTCGGGCGCCGCCGAGACGCTGCGCGAGGCGCTGACGCTGTGGAGCGGCGAGCCGCTGGCCGGCGCCGTCGGGCCCTACATCGAGAACCAGCGCGGCAGGCTCATCGAGCGCCGCATCGGCGTCGTGGAGACGCTGATGGAGCTGGACCTCAACCTCGGGCGGCACGCCGACGTCATCCCCGAGCTGATCGCCCTCACCGCCGAGCATCCGCTGCGCGAGCGCCTGCGCGGCCAGCTCATGCTCGCCTACTACCGCTGCGGGCGGCAGGCCGACGCGCTCACGGTGTTCTCCGAGACCCGCCGCGCCCTGGTCGAGGAACTCGGCATCGACCCCGGCCCCGAGCTGGCGGCGCTGCAACAGCGCGTCCTGTCCGCTGACCCCGCGCTCGGCTGGGCCGCCCCGCCCCGGCCGCACGCCCCGCCGCGGGACGACAAGGGCAAGGACGCGAAGGAACGCCAGCGCGGCACCGGCCGTCCGCAGGGCGGCCCCGCCTCCGCCGCGCGCGACGCCGCCGCCCCCGGCCACGAGGACGACGAGCACGACCACATGCAGGAGCTGCCGCGCCCGGCCCAGCTCCCGGCCGCCGTCAGCGACTTCACCGGCCGCAAGGAGGCCGTCAACCGCCTGCGCACCCTGCTGACCAGCGCCACCGGCAGCGAGGGCGTGCCCGTCGTGGCGGTGTCCGGCATAGGAGGTGTGGGCAAGACCGCACTCGCCGTGCACGTGGCCCACTCGTTGCACGACGTGTTCCCCGACGGCCAGCTCTACGCCGACCTGCGCGGCTACACCGAGGAGCCCACCGCACCCGAGTCGGTGCTCGCCGCATTCCTGCGCGCGCTCGGCCTCCCGGTGGACGTCATCCCCGACGGCCTCGCCGAGCGCGCCGCGCTGTTCCGCTCACTGCTCGCCGAGCGGTCCATGCTCGTGCTGCTGGACAACGCCAGGGACACCGCGCAGGTCGCGCACCTGCTGCCCGGCACCGCGGGCTGCGCCGCCGTCATCACCAGCCGGGTCAAACTCGCCGACCTGCCCTCGGCCCGCCTGCTGGACCTGGAGGTCATGGAGCCGGAGGAGGCGCTCGGCCTGTTCTCCGCGGTCGCGGGCCCCGAGCGGGTGTCGGTCGAGCGGGCCGCCGCGATGGACGTCGTGGCGATCTGCGGCTTCCTCCCGCTGGCCGTGCGCATCGTGGCCGCCAGGCTCGCCGCCCGTCCCTCGTGGACGGTGGCCTCCCTGGTGCCGCGGCTCACCGACGAGCACCGCCGCCTGGACGAGATGCGCATCGGCAACCTCACCGTGGAGGCGACCTTCGCCCTCGGGTACAACCACCTCGAACCAGGCCAGGCCCGCGCGTTCCGGCTGCTGTCGCTGCCGAACGGCCCGGACATCTCGGTGCTGGCCGCGGCCGGGGTGCTCACCCTCAGCCCGATGGAGACCGAGGACATGCTGGAGTCCCTGGTCGACGTCAGCCTGCTCGAAGCGCCCGCGCGCGGCCGGTACCGCTTCCACGACCTGCTGAAGCTGTTCGCCCGCCGCCAGGCCGAGACCACCGAGGACCCCGCGGCTGGCGCGCTCGCGCTGCGCAGGCTCCTCGGCTTCTACCTGGCCTCCGCGCAGGCGGCGCACCGCCTGGCGTACGAGGGCAGCGTCATCGCCGACCACCTGGTCGCCGTCCCCGGCACCGGCCGGGGCTTCTCCGGTGCGGCCGAGGCCATCGCCTGGCTCACCGTGGAGGCGGAGACCCTGTTCGCCGCCATCGGCCAGACCGCCGAGTCCGGCCCGACGCCCGAGGCGCTGCTGCCCGCCGCCGACCTGCTGCTGGCCATGGAGCCGCTGCTGGAGTCGGGCGCCTACGTCAGGGAGTTCGCCGCGCGCACCGGCGCCGTGCTCGCTGCGGCCCAGCTCATCGGCGACCGGGCCGGCGAACTGCGCTGCCGGTACGTCCTCGGCCGCGTGCTGTTCGGCGCCAACCGGCTGTCCGACGCCGAGGAGCAGTTCCGGGCCGCCCTGGAGCTGGCGACGGCCACGGGCGACCGCATCGTCACCGGCGAGATCCTCAACGGGCTCGCCGTGGTGTCCGGGCGGGCCCGGCGGCACGAGGACGCGCTCGCCTGGTTCGACGCCGCGCTGCGGGCGTACCGGGAGATCGGCGCGGTGGCCGGGGAGGCGCTGGTGGCGAGCTACTCGGCCCGCGACCACCTTCTGCTCGGCGACGCGGAGGCGGCCATCGCGGCCGCCGAGCGCGGCCTCGCCCTGTTCACCGAGCTCGGCAGCGGCGCGGGCATGGCCAGGGCCCGCTACCACCTCGGCATCGTGCTGACCCGGGTGGGACGGCTGACCGAGGCCGTGGTGCACCACGCCGAGTGCCTGGACTTCTTCCGGGCGGGCGGGCAGAAGGTGTGGGAGCAGCGGGTGTGCTGCCGTCTCGCCGAGACCTTCATCGCCGCCGAGCGGTTCAGGGACGCGGTGCGGCACGCGGAGCAGGCGCTCACGCTGAGCAGGGAGATCGGGCATCCGTACGGGGAGGCGCTCTCGCTGACGGTCTTAGGCCGGGCCCTCGCCGGGACCGGCAGCGTCCGGCGGAGCGGCGACTGCCTCAGGCGCGCCCTGGACATCTTCACGCGGCTGGGCTCCCCCGAGGCCGCCGATCTGCGCGCCCTTCTGAAGCTGGACCAGGTCAGCGATTAGGTCCTGGACGTCCCAGCCGGGCTCGTCGTCCATGCGTGTCATCCATACATGGTTGATCATCTATGGCTCACCGCGTTCCGTCGGAGTTCCAGGTTCGGACCGTACGAGTGCCCGGCCGGCCGTCCGCCGCCGCGGGACGCCAGGGGGCCCGGTACTCACCGGAAGGCGACCCGCGGCGGCCGGGCCGCCTCTCGAAGACGACCGGCCGGACGTGGCACGGACCTCGAACCCCCCAAGCTCCGTGCCCACGTCCCCAGGGTTCCGGCTGGTGCTCAACGTTGGATCAACACGGGATAAACAGGACCAGCCGCGCAGGTCAGCGACCTAGCTGGGGTGCCGGGTGGCTATAAGCGGTTCGCAAGTGCCGTTCAAGTGGGTACGAGTATCAAAGGAGCGTAAAGCCCGCACCCTTGTGTTCCTAGGAGCGGATCCCGATGCTGATCCCGTGCTTCGCGTGCGAGTCCCGATTCCGGCCGGACGAGTTCTTCCTCGCCTGCCACGACTACCACCGTGGCATGGATCTGGTCGCATGGACGTGCCCCCGCTGCGGCAACCGGGACGATTTACGCGTCCTACCCGACGCACTCGGCTTCGGCTACCCCCGGCGGGGCCGCTTCGACGTCCAGGACCGCTACAAGGTGCCCGGCCTGCGGCGTCACCGCCAGGACCTGCGGCTGGACATCTCTCTGAACCAGGACGTCTGGCACGTGCACACCAGGCTCCACCGGCTCACCGCCGGCCGGTCGCCCGCGCGGGCCTGACCCCCGCGTGGGCTAGGGCACGCGCAGGCTGTTCCACGCGGCCTGGCACAGGTCCTGGATCTCCTCCGAGGTGGGCTGGTGCGCGCCGGAGAACCACAGGCGGCACATCTCGGTGGCCGAGCCGAGCCACAGGACGTAGCACATCGTGGGCGCCACCGGCCGCAGCACGCCGTCCTTCATGTGCGGGCGCCACCAGTCGGACACCTCGCGGAAGAAGGCCCGGCGCGCCTCGGCGACCTCGGGGCCGCCGGGCTCCTCGCGGCGCGGCGGCCGTTCGCTGATCAGGATGCGGGCCCGTTCCGGGTGCTCCCCGCACCACGCCATGTGCATCGCCACGATGGCCTCGATGCCGTCCCTGGCGCTCTCGTGCCTGCGCAGTTCCTCGATGAAGGCCCGCTGATACATGCCCTGGATCTCGGCGTAGAGCACCCCGAAGACGTGTTCCTTGCTGGCGAAGTGGTGGTAGAAGCTGCCAACGCTCACCCCGCTCTCCTGACGGAGGCTGGCGAGGGTGGTGCTGGAGACGCCATCCTGGCTGAACCGGCGCAGCGCTCCCTCGATGATGCGGGTGCGGCCGTCACGGCTGTTCTTCGGGCTCTTCACGAAGTCAATGGTGACTCAACAGAACGTTGTTCTGCAAACCGGCCTGGAGGCGCCCCCATCATAGCGGCCTCCAGAGCGGTCCGGCACGACGGCGACCCCCCCGGACGGCGGCGGGCTCAGAGGGGGCCGATGGGCGCGGCGACCTCCACGACGGCGGCCTCGATCCGCATCCGGGCGCCGGGCCAGCGCCGCTTGATCATGGCGAGCACCCGGCGGTTGTCGCCCATCACGTCCATGCCGACCTCGTGCGCCCCGCGCGCGACGGCTCGCCGCAGCAGCGCCCGCACCAGGCGGGAGCCGATGCCGCGTCCCTGCCACTCGTCGGCCACCATGACCGCGATCTCGGTGGAGCCGTCCCGCAGGTAGCCCATGGCGTGCCCGAGCACGCGCTCGCCGCCGTCCACCGCGAGCAGCACGTCCCGCCGCTCGTCGACGGCGATCAGCGCGCGGACCAGTTTGCGGTCGGTGCGCCCGTACCCGGTGAAGAACCGCAGGGTGAGGGTGCGCGGCGACAGGCCGGCCACGAAGGCGCCGACCCGTTCCTCGTCGTCCATCCGCGCCGGCCGGATCTCCACGGCGGGCACGGCGGGTGCGGCGGCGGGCGAGACCGGGGGGCTCGGCGCCTGGGTTCGAAGCATGGACTCAGCCTTGCGGAGAGCACCTGAGTCTGTCAACTAGACTTAGCAGGGTTGGGAAGGATGAAGATGACGACCTACGATTCGTCCATGCCCGAGCGTGACGTCTTCCGAGTGGAGAACTGCTCGATCGAGCGCACCCTCTCCGTCATCGGCGAGAAGTGGACACTCCTCGTGCTGCGCGAGGCCTTCAGCGGGGTCCGCAGGTTCGCCGACATGCAGGCGGGCACCGGCGCCCCCCGCCAGGTGCTGAGCGCCCGGCTGGCCCGCCTGGTGGAGGAGGGCCTGCTGCGCAAGGTCCCCTACCGCGAGCCCGGCAGCCGCCGCCGCGACGAGTACCGCCTCACGCAGAAGGGGCTCGATCTCTATTCGATCCTGGTGAGCCTGATGCACTGGGGCGACCGGTACCTCGCCGACTCGGCGGGCCCCCCGGTGCTCCTCACCCACCGCGACTGCGGCGCCCCCATCACCGGCCACCTGGTGTGCGCCGACGGCCACGAGGTGACCTCGCCCCGCGAGGTCAACCCCTGCCCCGGCCCCGGCGCCCGCCGCCTGGCCGGCTAGGCAGCCGGCGGCGCGGCGTCCTCGCGCTGCACGGCCTGGAGCACCCGGCGGAAGGCGAGCAGGGTGGCGAGGGCCGCCAGGCACATCAGCGCCGCGACCGCCGCGGTGCGGACGATCAGGTAGGTCTGGATCGGCTCGCTGAACAGCAGCCACAGGCTCAGGGTGCCGTTGACGAACTGCGCCGTCCCCCACAGCACCGACAGCTGCACGAAGAGCCGCCGCATGCGGGGATGCCCGACCAGGTGGTCCGGCAGCGGCACGAGGTCGGTGGTCACCCGCTCGATGAGCGGGCGGCGCGCGCCCGCCGTGGTCAGGAACGCCAGCCCGGCGCAGAACACCCCGAGCGTCGGCTGGAGGAAGTAGACCACCAGGTCCCCGGTGACCAGCGCGAGCGCGACCCTGGCCGTGATCGCCAGCATCGCGAGCAGGACGGTGCCCGGCACGGCCTGACGGCGCGCCAGCCGCAGCGCGGCCCCGCCGTACACCCAGGCCACCGCCATCACCAGCCCGCCGGTGACCCCGGCGAGCATCAGCCCGGCGTAGAACACCGCGACCGGAAAGATCATGCCTTCCAGCACGCGCGGCACCGCGTGCCGGATCAGTGCTGACAATCGAGGCAACTCGACGTGCCGTGCGTCGGACACCGGCACGAGGGTGGTCACGGTCATCGTGGCGGGGGCTCCCGGAAGGCAGAAGGGCATGCCGATGGGGTGATCGGGGATGAGAAACCTCAACGACCGTACGGCATGCCCCCGCCCGCCGCGACCGGTTCGCAAAGATCTTGGACCGGGCCCGCGGGTGGCCGCGTCACGGACCGCCCGCCCGCCTGCCTACTCTGAGAACGTGTACCGGTTCCTCCTCACGCCCCGCTGGCTGGCACTCCACGTGCTGGTCCTCGTGCTGATCCCCGCCTTCATCCTGCTGGGACGCTGGCAGTTCGGGCGGTTCGAGGAGCGGTCGGCGGCGAGCGAACTGGCCACCACGAACCTCGCCGCGGCGCCGGTGCCCCTGGAACGGCTGGACAGGCCGGGTGCGGGAGTTCCCCAGCAGATGCGCTTCCGGGGCGTCACCACCACCGGCAGCTACGATCCCGCACACGAGCTGCTGGTCAGGCGCCGGGTGCAGAACGGCATGCCGGGCTATTTCGTGCTGACGCCGCTCGTCACACCCGGCGGCGCGGCCGTGCTCGTGAACCGCGGATGGGTGCCGATGGGGCCGACCGCCGACACCCCGCCGGAGGTCCCGCCGCCGCCCGCCGGTGAGGTAAGTGTCACCGGCCGGCTACGCCCGGCCGAGACCGAGGACAGCACCGGCATCGGCACCCTCCCCGGCCTGCCGGCCAACCAGATCATGCTGATCGACACCCCCGGCATCGCCGGGCGCCTGCCCTATCCGGTGTTCGGGGGATTCGTCGAGCTGACCAGGCAACGCCCGGCCGCGGCCACGGCCCCCGAGCCGGTGCCCGAACCCGACGTCGGCGGAGGCGGCGGGCTCAACCTCGCGTACGGCGTGCAGTGGTGGCTGTTCATCGGGATCGCGATCGGCGGATGGTTCATGCTGATCCGCCGTGAGGCCCGTGACCTGCGGGATGCCGCCGAGGAGGCGTCCGGGCAGACCCCCGCCGCGGAGGCCGTGACCCCGCCGGCCGCCGCCCGCCCCGCCCCGGGTTCCTGAGGGCCGCGGGACGGTGCCACCCGACCGGCCGCCCATTGACAATCCCTGTCTGGAATTCGTCATGTTCCCGGACAGTTACCCGCTGACACCGGGACGCCGCTCCGCGCGCGAACGGATACCAACCGGAGACCTCCCAGCTTGTCTCGTGTTATTCGTGCGGCATACGGTTTGCTCGTGAACACATCGCTGCCCCCTGACCCCGAGCCCAGGCGGCGCGACTATGTGATCATTTCTGTGGACGATCATGTGATCGAGCCTCCGGACCTGTTCGAGGACCGCCTGCCGGAGAAGTACACCGAGGCGGCCCCCAAGGTCATCGAGACCGAGTCCGGCCACCAGGTCTGGCGGTACAACGGCACCACCTACTCCTGCGCCGGGCTGGACGCCGGAGCGGGCCTGCCGCGCGAGCAGTGGACGCTGGACCCCGTGCGGTTCGAAGAGATGCGCCCCGGCTGCTACGACATCGAGGCCCGGATCAAGGACATGGACACCGCCGGCATCTGGGCGGCCGTCAACTTCCCCGGCATGCTCGCCGTGCAGTCCGGCATGGCCTTCGCCCGCACCCGCGACCAGGACCTCGGCCTGGCCCTCACCCGCGCCTGGAACGACTGGCACTGCGACGTGTGGGCGGGCACCTACCCCGAGCGCATCATCGCGCTCCAGCTGCCCTGGCTGGCCGACCCCGAGGTCGCCGCCAAGGAGATCCGGGCCAACGCCGCCCGCGGCTTCAAGGCGGTGCTCTTCCCCGAGTTCCCCACCCGCATGCGGCTGCCGTCCGTGCACACCGGCCACTGGGACCCGTTCTTCGCGGCCTGCGAGGAGACCGGCACGGTCGTGTGCCTGCACACCGGCGCCTCGTCCTGGTCGCCGGTGCCCTCGCCGGACACCCCCATCGAGGCGATCACCACCATGATCCCGGCCAGCGCGATGTTCGCCTGCGCCGACTGGCTGTGGTCCGGCGTGCCGCTGCGCTTCCCCAAGCTGCGCATCCTCATCGTCGAGGGCGGCGTCGGCTGGGTGCCCATGCTCGCGGCCCGCGCCGACTACGCGCTGGACCACCCCGTGGCCGGCGAGGCCACCTGGGAGGGCGGCCTGAAGCCCAGCGAGGTGCTGCGCCGCAACTTCTTCTTCGGCACCCTGGACGACTACGCCCTGTCCGGGGTGCGGCTGGCCGTGGGGCTGGAGCACGTGCTGCTGGAGAGCGGTTACCCCCGGTCGGAGTCCACCTGGCCCGACGTGCAGCAGACGCTGGCCCGCAACCTCGGCAGCCTGCCGCCCGCCGACATCGCCCGGGTCGCCTACGGCAACGCGGCCCGGCTGTTCGGCCACCCGCTCCCCTCACGCGCCTGGCTCCTGCAGGAGGAGATCTAGGCGCGCCGCGTTTCCCGGTGCCCGGTCGGCCCGTCGCGGGCCGTCCGCCGCGACGCGCGGCGCCGCCAGGTGTGAGGTTCTACCGGCGCGGCGGAGCCGGCGGCAGGTGGCCGTCGTCCGGCAGCACCTCGCCGCGTACCCGCTGCCGTTCCCAGTCGACGTAGCGCCCGCCCTCGCCGAGCAGGGAGCTCATCAGCCACAGGAACGCGCCGAAGTCGTCGGTGACGCCGATCAGCGGCAGGAACTCGGGGATGAGGTCGAACGGCGAGACGATGTACACGACGCCGAGGCCCATCATGGCCAGCTTGCGCTTGCTCAGCCCGCCGTACTCCCCGCGCAGGGTGCCGCCGATCATCCTCGGCAGTGCCCTTACCCTCGCCATCAGGCCGGGCGCTCCCGGCCGGGTCACGTCACGGTAGGTCCGCCATGTCGCGGCGGCGCGTCCAGCCTTGCCCATCGTGGCCACCTCTTGTCCTTGCGTCCCCGCGCCCGACAGGGCGTCCGGATCCGCCGGCGCCCCTACCCCCACGCGCTTTCCGTTAACGCGCGGCCGTGGCGCCGGAGTTCCTGCGCCGCCGTCAGGACGCGGCGGGCGCGAGGGCGCGCACCGCCTCGGGCACGGTGACCTCGCCCGCGGGGATCGGCGCGAGCACCGGGGTGGTGAGGCCGTTGTCCACGTACTCACGGATCCGGGCCCGGCAGGTGGCCGCGTCGCCGTGCACGATCAGGTCGTTCACCACCTCGTCCGGGATGGCCTTCAGCGCCGCGCGCCGGTCGCCCGCCGCCCACGCCTCCTGCATGGGCCGCAGCGTCTCGCCGCGGCCGAGCCACTCGTGGAACGCCGCGTACACCGGCACCGTGAGGTACGCGGCCAGCATGCGCCTGCCGAGGTCCATGACCCGGTCGGTGTCCTCGGTGACGCAGACGAACAGGCGGGCGGCCAGCTCGGTGTCCTCGCCGATCTCGGCCCGCACCGTGCGCACGTCCCCGGGCGACAGCCAGTTGGTGATGGCGCCGTCGGCCTCGCTCGCGGCGAGGTGCAGCATGCGCGGGCGCAGCGCGGCGAGCATGATCTTCGGCGGCACCTTCGGGGCCCGGTCGAGCCGGAAGCCTGTGACCGAGAAGGTCTCGTACTGCTCGGTGACCTTCTCGCCGGTCATGGCGGTGCGCAGGAAGCGCAGGGTGTCGCGCGTGCGGGCGTACGGCTTGACGAACGTGCCCGCGTTCCAGCGCTCCACGATGGCCGGCGACGAGGACCCGATGCCGAGCACGAAGCGCCCGGGCGCGACGTCGGCCATGGTGGCGGCGGACATGGCGAGCAGGCCGGGGCCCCGGGTGGACACCGGCACGATGGCGGTGCCGAGCCGCAGCTCGGGGGCCCAGCCGGCGGCCAGCGCCAGCGGCACGAACCCGTCGGTGCCGCTGACCTCCGCGGACCAGGCGTCGGTGTAGCCGAGCCCCGGCAGCTCGGCTACCAGGTCCCTGGAATCGGCCATCGCGCGATCGAAGAACGGGATCGTGATACCCCAGCGGTTCACCGTCCACCTCCTGGCGCCGACCATACCAACCGGACGGTATGTCGCACAGGGCCCGCGCCGACGCGCGTCCGTTCAGGCCCGCAGCTCGCGCACCGCCGTGATGAAGTCCTTGGTCACCCCGCGCAGGCCGGGCAGGTGGGACAACCCCACCAGCCGGTCGATCAGCGGGACCATCACGTCGATCAGCCGGTACGTGCGCTCGCACCCCGGCGAACCGTCGTGCACCCAGAACAGCACCACGCCGAGCCAGGACAACCACAGCAGCTCGGGGAGTTCCTCGCGCAGGTCGGAGTCGATCCTGTGGTCCCCGGAACCCTCCACGACCTCGCGGTAGACGCGGATCGCCGCCTCCCTGGCCGGGGTGGACTCCCCGCTGAACGGGCTGAGCGGGTTGTCCGGTTCGGAGGCGTGCTTGAAGAACTTGACCGCGAACTCGTGGTACGGCTCGGACACCCGCACCCAGGCGTGCAGCACGCCGCGCAGCCGCACCGCGAACGCCCGTTCGCCGGCGAGCAGCTCGGAGCAGGCGGCCTCGTGCTCACACTGGGCCAGATCGTAGTAAGCCTGGACCAGCTGCTCTTTTGACGCAAAGTAGTAGTAGGCATTTCCCACCGAGACGCCCGCCTCGGCGGCGATGGCGCGCATCGTCGTCGCCTCGTATCCCCGTTCCTTGAACAGGCGAAGGGCCGTCTCGACGATGACCTGCCGGGTCTTCTCTCCCCCACGCGCTCTCGGCGTCGATTCGGCCACGGGCCCACTGTACGACCCAGAGCCGGTCAAGGTCACAGACGCACAGCGTGGCCGCCATATTCCGACCAAAACCCACAGAGCAGTGGAGTCGGCACTTTCCGCGGGTGGGATAGATCTTCTTGGCGGAAGGGCGCCCGTGCAACAGAGGATCTATATGGGTTCGCATCCCGGTACACGGGGGCCCGCGTGGCTTGGTGCCAGCGCGCTGCTCGCCGTGCACATCACGGTGACCGCGCTGGCGTCGTCCACGGCGCCCGCCTCGGCCGACAGCGGTTCGGCCCTGTCCAGGAATCTGTCGGCGCGGGACCGCGCCGGACTGTACTCGTCACCCGGACTGGAGGCGGGCCAGGCGGCGCACATCTGGCACAAGGCCGAGCACCGCGAGGCCTCACCGGCCCACCGGCTCATCCGGCGCGGGAAACCCGCGAAGGTCCACCGCCGGCCACAGGCTGCGCTGAACGTCGCGAAGACGCCGAGGAAGGGGACCACCAATGCCTTGAAAGCCGTCAAAGCGGCTAAGGGCACCAAAACCATCAAGTCCGGAAAGGCCACCAAGGTCGAGGCAGCGAAAGCGACCAAGGCTACGAAAGCAGCTAAATCCTTGACGTCGGCCGCAAGAGCTGTGAAGGCCGTGGAGAGGCTGAAAGCGGGCCTGGTGACCGGGCGGGTCAGTCCGGTGCTCTGGAGGCAGCACGCGCTCTTTCAGAACCTGCGGCTCCCCCACCAGGAAGCCGCCAACAGGCTCAGGCACGCAGGTCTCCGATGGCGCTCCTCCGGGCGCTGCGTCAACCGGCACCGGTCCACATGCACATCACTGGATCAGGTACGGCTCGGCACGCTGTGGGGGATCGTCGACCTGAAACGCCGCAGCGGCTGCCCCATCGTGGTCACCGGCGGGACCGAGACCGGTCACGCGCACGGCCCGCGCAGCCACGGCAGCGGCTACAAGATCGACATCGAGCACAACAGGTGCGTCGACCGGTTCATCCGCGGAAAGCGCTCCGGCGCCGTCCGGGGGGACGGCGCCGGGCTCTACCACGAGTACCGGCCGAGCGGTCACACGGTGTACGCCAACGAGCCGAGCCATTGGGACATCGCGTTCACCTGACGGCTAGGACGTGAACTCCGGCGCCAGCAGCTCGGCGATCTCCGCGGTGTTCAGCGCCGCGCCCTTGCGCAGGTTGTCGCCGCAGACGAACATGTCGAGCGTGTTGGGGAAGTCCAGCGCCTGCCGGATGCGGCCGACGTAGGTCGGGTCGGTGCCGACCACGTCGGCCGGAGTCGGGAACACGCCGTTCTCCGGGTCGTCCAGCACGACCACGGTGGGCGCCGCCTCCAGCACCGCACGGGCGTCCGCCGCCGTCACCGGCCCGGCGAAGGTCGCATGCACCGCCAGCGAGTGCGTCGTGACGACGGGCACCCGCACGCAGGTCGCCGACACCTTGAGGTCCGGGATGCCGAGGATCTTGCGGGACTCGTTGCGGACCTTCAGCTCCTCGGAGAACCAGCCGTCCCCCTTGTACGACCCGGCCGCGGGCACGACGTTCAGCGCCAGCGGCGCGGGGAACGGCGAGTCCAGCAGGTCGGGCACGGTCTTGCGCACGTCGCCGGCGACGGTGCCGAGCGAGCGGTTGCCCGCGACCGCCTCGATCTCGTCGTACAGCCGCGCCGGGCCGACCACACCCGCGCCGGACACCGCCTGGTAGGAGGCCACGACCAGCTCGCGCAGGCCGTACGCCCGGTGCAGCGCGCCGAGGGCGGCCATCATCGACAGCGTGGTGCAGTTGGGGTTGGCGATGATGCCCTTCGGCCGCGCGCGCACCTGCTCGGCGTTGCACTCGGGCACCACCAGCGGCACGTCGGGGTCCATGCGGAACGCCCCGGAGTTGTCCACGACCACCGCGCCCCGGGACGCGGCGATCGGCGCCCACTCGGCGGACACCTCGTCCGGCACGTCGAACATCGCGACGTCCACGCCGTCGAACGCCTCGGGGGACAGCGCGACCACGGCGACCTCACGGCCCCGCACCCGCAGCAGCTTGCCCGCCGAACGGGCCGAGGCGATGAGCCGGATCTCGCCCCACACGTCGGGACGGCCGGACAGGATGTCGAGCATCACCGTGCCGACCGCGCCGGTGGCGCCGACGACGGCCAGGGTGGGACGGCCCTCACGCTGCTCGCTCATCGGCCGGTCCCCCCGTACACCACGGCCTCGACCTGGTCGGCGTCGAGGTCGAACGCGGCGTGCGCGGCGGTGACCGCGGCGTCCACCTCGTTCTGGCCGACGATGACCGAGATGCGGATCTCCGAGGTGGAGATCATCTCGATGTTGACCCCGGCGTCGGCCAGCGCGCCGAAGAACTTCGCGGTGACCCCGGGGTGCGAGCGCATGCCCGCGCCCACCAGGGACACCTTGCCGATCTGGTCGTCGAACAGGATCTTCTCGAACCCGATCTGGTCCTGGATGCGCTTGAGCGCCGTGACGGCGACCGAGCCGTCGGCGGACGGCAGCGTGAACGAGATGTCGGTGCGGGCGGTGGCCGCCGCCGAGATGTTCTGCACGATCATGTCGATGTTGATCTCGACATCGGCCAGGGTGCGGAAGATGGCCGCGGCCTCTCCCACCTTGTCGGGGACGCCGACCACTGTGATCTTCGCCTCGCTCCGGTCGTGCGCGACACCGGAGATGATCGGCTGTTCCATCTCGATTCCTTCAGTGTTGGGATCGGAGGAGACGACCCACGTCCCTTCCTTGTTGCTGAACGAGCTGCGGACATGGATCGGCAGGTCGAAGCGCCGCGCGTACTCCACGCACCGCAGGTGGAGGATCTTGGCGCCGCACGCGGCCATCTCCATCGCCTCCTCGTAGGAGATGCGCGGGATCTGGCGGGCGGCGGCGACGATGCGCGGATCGGCGGTGAAGATGCCGTCCACGTCGGTGTATATCTCGCAGACGTCGGCGCCGAGCGCCGCCGCCAGCGCGACCGCCGTGGTGTCCGAACCGCCCCGGCCGAGCGTGGTGATGTCCTTGGTGTCCTGCGAGACGCCCTGGAAGCCGGCGACGATCGCGATCTGCCCGTCGTGGACCGACTCGGCGATGCGCCCCGGCGTCACGTCGATGATGCGGGCCTTGCCGTGGGTGGAGTCGGTGATCACACCGGCCTGGGAACCGGTGAACGACCGCGCCTGGTGCCCCAGGTTGGCGATGGCCATGGCCAGCAGCGCCATGGAGATGCGCTCACCCGCCGTCAGCAGCATGTCCAGCTCGCGGCCCGGAGGCAGCGGCGTCACCTGCTGGGCCAGGTCGAGCAGTTCGTCCGTCGTGTCGCCCATCGCCGAAACGATCACCACGACATCGTTGCCGGCTTTTTTCGTCGCGACGATCCGCTGGGCGACCCGCTTGATGCGGGCGGCGTCGGCGACGGAGGAACCACCGTACTTCTGGACAACGAGCGCCACGGGATGTCTCCCAAAGGTTCAGTCTGCGGAGCTCACAGTCTATCGACGCCGCTGAAAGGGCCGAATCGAATAACCACCATGTGGACGGATTCAGGCGATCGTGGACTCCTCCACCACGTCAAGACGGGTGTGCGCGACCAGCGCCTGCAGGGCCCGCATGGCCGCGCCGGCGTGGTTGCCCCAGGTGTTGAAATAGGAGAACTGCCACCACCACAGGGCTTCGAGCGGACGCCCGGCGCGGTAGTGGCCGAGGCCGTGCACAAGATCGGCGGCGACGGCCGCCAGGTCGTCCGACAGGCGGTACGGCGTGACGACCGTGTCCTTGTAGGGGTCGAACACCTCGGCGTAGTCGTCCACCTCGCCGAGGCGGGTGGCGAGCGCCGTGCGGACGCCGTCGAGATCGGGGTCCGGGCCGGTGGCCGGCTCGAAGTTGCCCTGCAAGATCACGTCCTGGGCCGCGCCGAGCTGCGCGCCGGCCAGACTGACCTGGGACACCTCGACGAGCAGCATGGGGAGGATGGCGTCACCACCCTCGCCGCTCGCCAGCCGGGTCAAACCGTCGAGATAGTTCTGCGCGTGTGCCGCGACCCGATCGGCGAGCGCACTCCACTCGTCAAACATCCAGCAGCCTCCGTCCTTCGAAAGCGCGGCCCAAAGTGACCTCGTCGGCATACTCGAGATCGCCGCCCACGGGCAGACCGCTGGCCAATCGTGTCACTTTCAAACCCATCGGCTTAACAAGCCTGGCCAGATAGGTGGCCGTCGCCTCGCCCTCCAGGTTGGGGTCGGTGGCGATGATCAGCTCGGTGATCTCGCCGTCCGCCAGCCGGATCATCAGCTCGCGGATGCGCAGATCGTCAGGTCCGACGCCTTCGATCGGGCTGATCGCCCCGCCGAGCACGTGGTAGCGCCCGCGGAACTCCCTGGTCTTCTCGATGGCGACGACGTCCTTGGACTCCTCCACCACACAGATGACGTGCGGGTCGCGGCGGGCGTCCCGGCAGATCCGGCACTCCTCCTCGGCCGCGACGTTCCCGCAGACGCGGCAGAAGCGGACCTTCTCCTTCACTTCGAGCAGCGCGTGCGCGAGTCGTTTGACGTCGGCCGGATCTGCGGACAGCAGGTGGAACGCGATCCGCTGCGCGCTCTTCGGACCGACGCCGGGCAGCAGCCCGAGCTCGTCGATCAGGTTCTGGACCACACCTTCATACATGGCGGCTAGAACCCCGGCAGTTGGAGGCCGCCCCCGCCGAGTCCCTGCGCGAGCGGACCGAGCTTCTCCTGCTGGAGGTCGCCCGCCGCCCGTACCGCGTCCCGCACCGCGGCGATCACCAGATCGGCGATCGTGTCCGCCGTCTCCTGCGGATCACCCGGATCCACCACCGCCGGGCTGATCTTCAGCTCCAGCAGTTCCCCCCCGCCGTTCACCGTGGCGACCACCAGCCCGCCCCCCGCCGACCCCTCGACCTGGGCGTCATTGAGCTCCTGCTGAGCCGTAGCGAGCTGCTGCTGCATGAGCTGCGCCTGCTCCAGCAACTGCTGGAGGTTGACATCACCTGGATTCACGATCGTGCGCTCCTCATGACTTCCGCGTGTCCCCCGAGCCTACGGCGTCCCCCCCACC
>NZ_JBHSRF010000056.1:0-59941 GCF_042658925.1 Sphaerisporangium aureirubrum | reverse complement strand
TGGTGGGAGCGCCCCACTTCTTCTCCAGCACGACGTTCCGGCCCTTGGGACCCAGGGTCACCTTGACGGCGTCGGCGAGCTGGTTCATACCGCGCTCCAGGCCGCGGCGCGCGCTCTCGTCGAACGCGATCATCTTCGAAGCCATCGGCTCCTCCTGCGTGTCGGGGCGGGCGGGCCGGGACGACGCCCGCGACGGACGGCCTCCCGGCCTCGTCGTCCCGGCTCACCCCTCGGTTGGTTGGCACTCGCGGGATGTGAGTGCCAGGCGTCGACCCGCACTCTATCCACAACTTGCGTGCCACGCATAGTGCGCGTGTCACGTAGAAAATGCCGTGCGCGTATGAAGTGCCGTCCGCGCAAGCAACCTGGCTAGGATGGGGGCATGAACGACGGTGAAGCCATGGACCTGCGGGCGCGGTACAAGCAGGCCACCCGGGAGGCGATCGGCACCGCCGCGTTGCGCCTGGCGATCGAGCGGGGCCCGCACGGGCTCGCGCTCGTCCGGGTGCAGGAGATCGCCGAGGCCGCGGGAGTCTCGCCCCGGACCTACAACAACTACTTCTCCAGCAGGGAGGAGGCGATCTGCTCCTTCCAGGCCGACCAGGCCCGGCGGCTGGGAAAGGCCCTACGGGCGAGACCGGACGGGGAGCCCTTGGACCAGGCCGTCACCGCGGCGGTGATCGGCCACCTGACCGACCCCGAACCCGACAGGGCGGGGCTGCGCATGATCATGTCCACCCCGGCGCTGGAGGGGGAGGCCCTGAAGGCGTTCACCATGGCCGAGGAGCCGTTGGCCGAGGCGATCGCCGAGCGCACAGGCGCTCATGCCGGGGACATGTTCCCGCAGGTCACAGCCGCGGCGGTCGCCGGCGCGGTACGGATCGCCGGGAGGCACTGGCTCGCCGCCGGCGACACCGAGCCGTTCGCGGCCGTGCTGCGCCGCGCGCTCGCCCACGTGCTTCCCGCCGCCCGCCCAGGAGGCGCCGGGGAGGGCTAGCCGAGGGGCTTCCGGTAGACGTGGACGTCGCAGGGCGTGGCCAGGAGGCCGGCGAGATGGGGGTGGGAGTCGGCGAGGGGATGCGTGCCCGTGGGGGAGTACCCGAGGCGGGTGTACCACTTGTGGAGCATGGCCTTGGCGGGGTGCGTCCAGGTCTGCGGGACCAGGAGTTCCAGCTGCATGGTGGTGAGGCCCTGGGCACGGGTGTGGCTCTCGGCGAAGTCGATGAGCCTGCGCCCCGTGCCGGCGCCCCGGTGGGCGGGGGCGGTCACCAGCATGCCGAACTCACCGAGGTCCCCGTCCGCGGCGGGGACGCGGCGGACGCGGACGCTGCCGACGATCTCACCGGAGAGGCGGGCCACGGCGATCTCCCCGGCGCCGACGAGCGCAGCGATCTCGGCGACGGAGGTGCGGGCGGTGCCGTCGGCCCACAGGCCCTCCTCGGCCACCGCGTAGACCTGGTTGACCAGATCGGTCAGTCCGGTCACCAGCACCGGGTCGTCGGCCGCGGCGGGCGGCAGCAGGCTGATCTCGGCCGGGACCGGCGGGTTCTGATGGGGCATCGCAGCAGCCTACGCGCCCGCGTATCCCCGTAGAACAGGGAGGTCCCGCGTTGTTGACCTGCGCTATCGTGAGGGATTAAGGGGCGCGGGGGTCATGACGGCCGGGCCGGGTACGGGCCGGGCGCCGCTCCCGCTGCGAGGGGGAACGCGTGGATGTCCAGTAGTGAGAATGCCGTCGTCCGGCTCGGGAAGGCCTTCAACAGGCATGATCTCGACGCACTGGCCGGCTGCTTCACCCGCATGGCGGTCCTGGTCGCACCGGACGGCATCGGGCAGGACCGCGAGGAGATCGCGTCCTATTACGCGCAGTTCATGGAGGCGTTTCCCGACTCGATGGTGACCCCGCTCTCGCTGGCGGAGACCGGCGACACCCTGGTGGCCGAGTACACGATCACCGGCACCCACAAAGGGCCGTACCTCGCGGCCGGGGGAGAGGTCGCCGAGGCGACCGGGCGCCCCATCGCGGTCCGCGCCTGCTGCTGGACGGTGGTGGAGGACGGCCTCATCGCCAGCCACCGCATCTTCTACGACCAGCTCGAACTCGCCGCCCAGATCGGCGGCTTCATCTGCTTCGACGGCGACGGCTGACATCGCCCTCCGGGCGTCCTTGTGCGGAAAAAGCCGCGCAATGGGTGCGATGACGGGGTGCATTCTCGCTTAGGGGTATGCGGGAATATCGAGGGTGCGGTTCTTTTCTTTGTTGTGTCGTCTGTTTTCCCTATCGCTACTTCGCGTATCGCGTCGTGGTCGTTCCCGAAGGGTATTCCCTGTGGGCGGTACCACTGCGATGGGTATCGAAGAAGGTCCGAATCAATCGGAATTCAAGCGATATGGGGGAACCGAGTGATTCCTCGGGAAACAGGTCAATTCGTAGGTAAGGCATTGGCGGTGGCGGCGGCGATCACCGGTGGGCTCCTCGCGGTGTCGGCCCCCGCGACGGCCGAGGCCCGGAACGTCCCCGGGTACCAGGCGGAGTACGGCGCCGCCACCCTGGCCAGGGGTGATGATCACGGCAAGCCCTGCACCAGTTGTCACCCCGGCCCGCCCGGCCCGGCCGGGCCCATGGGGCCGCCGGGCCGCGCCGACGGCATCGACTCGGCGTTCGCCACTCCCACCGGTGGGGTCTCCGGCAGGTACATCGGGCTGGCCCAGGGCAACGGCACGACGCTGATCCGCGACCCGTCGTCGGTGGCGCCGAACGGCTTCTGGCACGACATCTCCACGCTGGTGGGGTATCCCGGCCGCGTGACGGACGTCACGCTGGCCGTGCCGGGCGCGACACCCAACCAGCTGCACGTCACGGTGCGGAGCTCCACGGGCGAGGTCGCCGAGGTCATCTGCCTCCTGACCCCGAACGTCACCTGGCCGGGCAACTGCGGCACCTTCGTCAACCGCACGCCACCGCTCTGATCCTCCCGCACGCCGGAGCGACGCGATGCCGTACCCGGGACGATCCGGGTACGGCATCGCCGTCGACGCGAAGAAAGGGTTCGCCGGCGCGTTATTGGAATTCACCACATGCCGCACTTAGCCGGTATTCCGGCCGGAGTGGGGAATTCCCGGAGAGTGCGCGGGCCGTGACACGCCTTTTCTCTGCTGTGTCGTCTGTTTTCCCTATCGCTACTCCGGCGTCGCGTCACGACAGTGTGGAAAGGGTATTCCCAGTGGGCGGTGCTACCACGGTGGCACGGAAGTACAGACCATTCATTGCATTTCAACGATATGGGGGAACCGAGTGATTCCTCGGGAAACAGGTCCTTTCGGAGGTAAGCCCGCGCTGACGCTCGCGGTGGCGACGGCGATCACCGGCGGCTTCGTCGCCCTGGCCGCCCCCGCGACGGCCGGCGCCGCGACCGAGGCACGGCACGTCTGCGGGCAGCGGCCGGCGTACGACGCCGAGGTGGTCGCCGCGAGGCCCGGCGGAGACGACGACGGCAAGAAGAGGAGCGACTGCGGGGGACCCGCCGGGCCGCCCGGCCCGCGCGGCCGTCTCGACGGGGTCAGTTCGGCCCACGCCACCCCGACCGGTGGCGTGGCCGGCCTCTACATCGCCCATACGCAGGCCAACGGCACCACGCTGATCCGCGATCCTTCGTCGCCGGCGCCCAACCTGCGGTGGCAGACCCTCTCCACGCTGGTCGGCTATCCCCAAGGCGCGACGGGCGTCGCGCTGTCCGTGGCCCCGTCCGCGCCCAACGTGCTGAGCGTCACGGTGCGCAGCAAGACCGGCCAGGTCGCCACGACCAGCTGCACGCTTACCGTGAACCCGGTGTGGCCCACCAACTGCGCCGCCTTCACCGATATCACCCCGCCGCTCTGAGCCCGCCGGGGCGCGTGGCGCCCACTGGCCGCCGTACCCGGGAGCCGTCCCGGGTGCGGCGCCGGGCGGTCGCTCACCCGCCGTCGATGACCATGCCGGGCGGTACCAGCAGGAACACCTTGTGCGCGATGCGGTCCATGTCGCCGGACCGGCCGAAGACCAGGCCCGCCGCGAAGTCCACCAGCGGACGGGCGTCCGCGTCCGACATCCCCGTCAGGTCCATCACCACCGGCTGGCCCTTGCGGTAGAAGTGGCCGACGTACAGGACCTCGTTGTAGTCCCGCGGGCGCAGGGTCCGCACCATGGACATGTCCGGCGGCGCCGGGGGAGTGCGCCGTTGGCCGGGACCGCTGGGTTCGGGGGGGCGTTCCACCTCGCGACCGTAACACCGTGGTACGACATTTCCCGGCATCCTCGGGAAAGTACGGCCACGCCGTGTCGCACGGTCACCGGTACGGCGAGAGCCGCCGTGCCGGCCCGCCGTGAAATGTCCGGCGGACCGTCAGCGGTACAGCTCGGCGAGGCCCGCGGCGAAGGCGTCCAGAGCCGGGGCGAAGGCGTGCTCGGGGGGTGTGCCGTAGCCGACGAGCAGGGCGGGTGGGCCCGGGGCGGCGTGGCGGTAGCCCGACAGGCCCTCCACCGCGACACCCCGGTGGGCGATGTGCGCCACCACCTCGGCCTCGGTGTGGCGCCCGGAGGGCAGCTCCACCACCACGTGCATGCCCGCGGCCACCCCGCGCGGGCGCAGGCCGGGGACGGCGGACAGGGCGGCGGCGAGGCGGTCCCTGCGGCGGCGGTAGTGCCCCCGGCGGCGGCGGATATGCCGGTCGTACTCGCCGGAGGTGATCAGGTCGGCCAGCACCAGCTGGTCGATCACCGGCACGTGCGGGTCCTCGCAGGCCCGGGCCTCGCCGAGGGGCCGCACCAGGTTGGGCGGCGCCGCCAGCCAGCCGATGCGCAGGCCCGGCGCCAGCGTCTTGCTGGCCGTGCCCGCGTAGACCGTCTGCCCGGGGGCCAGGCCCTGGAGCGCGCCCACGGGCTGGCGGTCGTAGCGGAACTCCCCGTCGTAGTCGTCCTCGACGATCAGACCTCCGGTGTCGCACGCCCAGCCGATCAGGTCGATGCGGCGCCGCGAGCTCAGCGTCACGCCGAGAGGGTACTGATGGGCGGGGGTGACGATCACCGTCTCCACGTCCGCGTCCAGCCGGTCCACCTCCAGCCCGTGGCCGTCCACCGGCACCGGCCGCACGGTGAGCCCGGCGCTGCGGGCGTTGGCCAGGTAGCCCGGGTGCGAGGGGTCCTCGAACGCCACCACCGCGCCGCCGAGCACGCGCAGCGCGTCGCACAACATGGTGAGCGCCTGCGAGTAGCCGGGGAACACGACGATCTGCTCGGGATTGGTGACCGCGCCCCGCGCGCGCCCGAGGTATTCGGCGAGGGCCCGCCGCAGGGCGGGGTGGCCGCGCCAGTCGCCGTACCCGAGGTCGGCGTTCGGCATGTCCCGCACCACCCGCCGCGCCGCCGCCAGCCACGCGGCCCGGGGGAACGACGACAGGTCCGGCAGCCCTGGACGCAGGTCCAGCGACGGCGGCGGGGCCTCGGCGCCCCGCCCGGACGGCGGCGTGGCGGCGACGTCCGGGCGGGGCGCGACGACCGTGCCCGACCCGGGGCGGGCGACGAGGAAGCCCTCGGCGGCGAGCTGGTCGTACGCCTGGCTGACCGACCCCCGGGCCACGCCGAGGTCGGCCGCCAGCGCCCGGGTGGACGGCAGCCGCGTGCCCGGCGGCAGCCGCCCGGACCGCACGGCCTGGCGCAGCGCGTGCTCCAGCCCGCCGCGCACCCCCATGGCGGGATCGCGCGTCATCAGCAGATCGAGTCCGTAACCGGACCACTTGGTCGCCATGGAAGTGGACTATATGCGTAGGCCAATCGCTCGGTAGCGTCGTGGGTGGAAGGAGTGATCGAGATGAGGCATTTAGCCATGGCCATCGGCATGGTCAACGCCATGCTGGGCCCGGACGAGCCCGTGCGCGAGACCGTGCACGACCGTCCCCGCCCCAAGCCCCGCCGCACCCCCCGCGACCGCCGGTCCTGACCGGTGGCGGCGCGCGCCGAGCGGTGGGGCGGGGGTCAGCGGGAGCCGGCGCGGACCGGGGTGAAGCCTTCGGGGTTCAGGATGTGGACCCGGGCGGAGGCGATGTCGAAGTACAGGCCGACCAGTTCCAGGCGGCCGGACAGCTCCAGGCTCGCGACACCGGGGTAGGTGCGCAGGTTGTCGAGCTGCTGGGCCACGTTGACCCGGCACAGCCGGTCCAGCGGGCCCTCGTCGGGGCCGTCGGGGGCGGACAGGATGTAGCGGGCGAGCGTGTGGTCGCCGTGGCGCAGCCAGCGCCCCAGGCCGGGCAGGCCCTCGGTCTTCACCCCGGCGCTGAGCACAGCCGCCATCGCCCCGCAGCCGGAGTGGCCGCAGACCGTGATGGTGCGGATGTTGAGCGCGGTGGTGGCGTACTCGATGGCGGCCGCCACCGAGTCGTCCCGGGCCGCGGCCTCGTGCCGCGGCACGAAGTTGCCCACGTTGCGCACCGTGAACAGGTCCCCGGGGCCGCTCGCGGTGATCAGGCTGGGTACCACGCGGGAGTCGGCGCAGGTGATGAACAGGTGGGACGGGTCCTGGGCGCGCGCCATGCGGTTCAGGAACGGCCGGACCAGCGGGGCCGTGCGCCGCTGGAAGTCCTCCGCCCCCGCCACCAGGTCGGGCACCGCCCCGGAGTCCTCGTCGTCCGCGGCGGCGGCGGAGGACACCCACAGCCCGGAGTGCCGGATCGGCAGGTGGGACTGCGGCCCGCCCCGCCGGTACGCCCGGGGCAGCCACCATCGCTCGGGCGCCTGCGGCGGGGTCTTGGCCGCCGACGCCCGGGTGCCCCGGGCCGCCGAGGTGTACCACTCGTCGTGCATCTCGTCGATGCTGACGGAGCCGCCGGCGCGCTCGTGCTCCATGCGCCAGCCGTGCAGCGCCTCGAACGCGGCGTTGTCCATGAAGTCGACGTTCAGGTCGAGGTCCACCGCCGCGCCCGGCGGGATGGCGCGCAGGTTGTCGGTGAGCACCGGCACCCCCACGAAGGTCAGCGAGCCGGTCACCACGACGTGCCACCGGTCGTCCGGCTCCAGGCGCACCTGCACCGACACCCGGGTCAGGCGGCGCAGCGCCACCAGCGCGGCGAGGCCGAGGCCGACCAGCACCCCCTCGGCAAGGCCGATCAGCACGACCGCGCCCATGGTGAGGACGTACACCGGCAGCTCGCCGTGCCCGTGCAGCCCGCGCATGGTGCCGAGGTTGACCATGCGGGCCCCGATGAAGACCAGCAGCGCGGCCAGGGCCTCCAGCGGGATCAGCGTGACCGTCCAGCTCAGCCCCACCGCGAACAGCAGCACCCACAGGCCGTGCAGGGTCGTGGACCAGCGGGTGCGCCCGCCCGCCCGCACGTTGGCCGTGGTGCGGACGATCACCCCGGCCACCGGCAGCCCGCCGAGCCCACCGGACACGACGTTGGCGAGGCCCTGCCCGGTGAGCTCGCGGTCCAGGTCGGCGCGCGGGCCGCTGTGCATGCGGTCGGCCGCGACCGAGCACAGCAGCGACTCCACGCCCGCCAGCAGGGCGACCAGCAGCACGGCGCCCGCGATGCCGTGCCAGTCGCCTCTCGGGGCGGCGGGGGTCACCCAGTCGGCGAATCCCTTGGCCAGGTCGGCGCGGGCGACGTCCCATCCGAACACGCCAGCGGTCAGCGACGCGATGACGAGGGCGGCGAGCGGCGCGGGGACGACGTTCACCCTGGGCAGGCGCGGCCACACCATCAGCAGCCCGATGGTCAGCACACCCACCGCCACCGCGTGGCTGTGGTTGTTCACGAGCTGGTTCGGCAGCTCGACGAGGTTCTCCACGGCGGAGCGCTGCGGCTGCCCGCCGAGCACGACGTGCAGCTGGGCCAGGGCGATCACGACGCCGACGCCCGCCAGCATGCCGTGCACCACGGCCGGCGAGACGGCGAGGGCGGTCCTGGCGACCCGCATCGCGCCCAGCACGACCTGGAGCAGCCCGGCCATCAGGGTGATCATGCAGGTGGCGCGCCAGCCGTAGGTGCGGACCAGCTCGGCGACCACCAGGGCCAGACCGGCCGCCGGGCCGCTGACCTGGACCACCGAGCCGCCGAGCGGCCCGGCCACCAGCCCGCCGACGACCGCGGCGACCAGGCCCGCGACCAGCGGTGCCCCCGACGTCACGGCGATGCCGAGCGAGAGGGGGACGGCGACCAGGAAGACGACGAGTGAGGCCGGCAGGTCGTGCCGGGCCACGGCGAGGAGACGTTCTGTCCTCGTCCGGCTACGGTGCGTGTCGGCCGTCATGAGGCGACCATACGATGCGGCGGCCGTTTGATTAAGGCTTAGGCCGCCGCGTTTTACCGAAGCCGGAGGAACGACAAGGGATCAGCGGTAATAGTCGGGATATTCAGGGTCACCCACGCGGTGGTGGCCGCCCCGCGAGGCCCGCGACGGCTCGTCCACACCCGAGCCGCCGTTGCCGTACAGCTCGGAGTACGACGGCCAGCTGCCGCCGTTGTTCTGCGGCGGGCGGGGCCAGGAACCGGAGGTGGTGCCCGGCGCCGTGGTGTCGGCCGGGCCGCCGTAGCCCGGGTCGCCGCCGGACGACCGCGTCTCGGGGGGCTCGTAGCCGCCGGGGTGGCGCGAGGGGGTGGCGGGAGAGCCGTGAGAAGGGGTGGGTGCGCTGATCGTGGCGTCGCCGTCGTCGATGGTCGCCCATCCGGGCCGCACCTCGTAGGACGAGGCGGACGCCGGGTAGGCGGGATCGGTGGCGTAGCCCTCGCGCCTGGCCGGCATCTGGTAGTCGGCCGCCCGCCAGGTCTCGTTGGAGCCGGACGCCGGGGGCTCGGGGCCGTCCAGGATGTCGTAGGAACCGCTCGCCGGGTAGGCGGGCTGGGCGGGCCAGGACTGCCCCGCGGGGAAGTCGCCGGTGCGCCCGGTGCGCGGGTCGGCGGGGCCGGCCGCCGGGCCGGGGGTGTTCCGGCCGTAGGGGCCGGACGAGGTGACCGGGCCGCTGCCCCGGGCGGGG
Organism: Sphaerisporangium aureirubrum; assembly: GCF_042658925.1. Taxonomy (NCBI): domain Bacteria; kingdom Bacillati; phylum Actinomycetota; class Actinomycetes; order Streptosporangiales; family Streptosporangiaceae; genus Sphaerisporangium; species Sphaerisporangium aureirubrum. Next base: position 50,936 of record NZ_JBHSRF010000056.1, on the reverse strand, counting down.
GCGTATCCGCCGGGGCGGGACTCGAACGGGCCGGTGACCCTGGTGGCGTCCAGCGGGTCGCCGTTCACCGGGCCGGTGGCCAGGGGGTTCTTCGGCGAGGGGCCGCGGGGGATGGCGCCGTTCGGGAAGGAGCCGCTGCTCAGAGGGTCCTCGGACGGCTGCGGGCCGCCCGCCAGGGGGTCGGCACCGCGGGGCGGTGAGGTGCGGCCGGTGTCGGCGGTGCGGGCCGCGGCGACGCCGCGGGGCGGGGTGATGCCCCCCGGGGTGCGGCGGCCGTCGGTGCGCCGGGGGTCGCCGGAGCGCGGAGCGCCGCGTCCGGGGTCCCCGGCACCGGGCTCGGCGCGCCGCCGGGGCTTGGCGCGGCCGTCGGACAGGCCGAGCGGGTCGGCGGGGTCGGGCCTCGGCGTACGGCGGGTGCGGGCCGAGGGCTGCGGGGTGCCGATGGCGCCGAGCACTTCGGCGGCCGACGCGGCGGGCGCCGGGGCCTGGGCGGGCGGCACCGGGGCGGGGAACGTCGCGGTGCGCTCGGCCGCGGCGGCGGGGCGCTCCACCAGGTCGGCGAGGCCGGACGACGAGCGCGGGGGAACGGGCGGCTGGTCGGCGAGGCCGGACGACCGGGACGGGACGGCGGGTTGGTCGGTGCGGTCGCCGCGAGTGGGGAGGGGCGGCTGGTCGCCGCGGCCGGCCGGGCGCGGCGGCAGCGGCGCCTGGACGGTGGTGGCCTCCGCGTCCACCGGCTCCTTCTTGTCCTTGGGCGCCGGTTTGGCCTGGGGACGGACGTCGGGGTTGCCGGGGCTCGGCAGGTCGGGGCGGCTGGTGCCCATGCGCGCGGCGATGGTGCCGCCGAAGGCGCCGTCGTCGGCGCGGACCCTGGTCCAGTAGTCGTCGTCGTAGTCGTCGGCGTCGCCCCACTCGTCGACGCCGCGGCGGCCGCGGGCGGAGTGGGACGCGCCCTTGCCGCGCGGGGCGGAACGCCCGCCGGGACGGCCGGCGGGGCGGGAAGCGGGCCTGCCGTTACCCGGCCGCAGCCGGGCGGTTGCGCGCTCTGGTTCCTGGAAGGCGTCGAATCCCTCGGGGAAGCTCTCGAAGAACGTCTCCTCGGCCGGACGGCCGGGGCGTTTGGCGTTGGGGTCCTCAGCCTGCTCGGCCATCTTGCGAAGCCGCTCGGGAGGTAGGTTGCTCTCCCGCCGATTCATCGAACGCATGCCGAACGCCACGACCATCAGTACGAGTAGCACGACGGCGACGAGGCCGAAAATGACCGCGATCATTGCACCACCCTCATGGCCATGGCCTGCCAGTGGCGCTGGTGAGGTCGCGCGGCCATCGACGCGACCCTCCCCCCTTGATCACCTGCGCTCCGAGATTGCATCTGATTCTGTCCGACCACTATGACCGTTGTCACACCCTACGAGAAGATTTGGTATCCATCACTACCTGACGTGCCTGCGGGCTCACTCGATGTGAGCCGCCGACAGCCGTCCGCGGGCGATGGTCCGGGAGGCGATGCGCTCCATCGTGTCGCGAAGTGGGGCGCCTTCCTTCAGATCGAGCATGGCGTCGAGCGCGTAGACACTGAAACGATAGGTGTCGTCGGGGCGGCACGGGGGCGAGTAGCCTACCTTGCCCATGGAGGTCAGGCCCTGGAGCGCGCCGCGTGGCACGCTGTCCTGGGCCAGCTCGGTGGTGCGCGGGTCGATGTTGAACAGCACCCAGTGCACCTCGGCCGCTCCCTGCGGGTTGTTGGCGTCGACCACCAGGGCGATCGACTTGGCCTGCTTCTGCGGCACGCCCGACCACCGCAGCGGGGGGTTGCCCTCCTGCCCTGAACAGGAGTAGTCGACCGGCAGCGGCGCCTCGTCCCGGAAGCGGGGGCTCGAGACGCTCAACGTGTCCAGCGGACGGTCGGTGGGAGAGCCCACGCCGACGATGCCGCAGCCCGCCGACATGGTGGCGAGTACGGCGAGCGCCGCCACCGCGGCGTTCGCGGCGGCGCGTCCCTCGTGTCCCGCCCGTCCAGCGGGCCCGGATTTTCTCCGCTGCCCCATGCTCGCTGATGCTACGCGGATCTGGCGGGTGCGCTGACCCCGTTACCCGAATGCCCTGCTCGCCAGCCCCCTCATTTCCCCACGATCACCCCATGTCCCGGGTCCCCCCCACCCAACCCCGGGGTACGACCGCTCCCACCCCAGGGACCCCCGTCCCTCCACCCCCCGCCCCGGCCCACCCGCCCCCCGGGTCCCCTCATCACCGCAGCTCAGGACACCCGGCCGCCCGATCCCGCCCTGACAGGCGAAACGGGTGGCCCGCCATCCGGCGAACCACCCGTCACGATCACATCCGTACCCGGCTTCCACCCCCGCCCGCGGCCCTCGCCCCTCGCGGAGGACCGTTGTTACCGCCGGGTTACATCTTCGAAGCGTCTCACCGTCCGATCCCCGATACCGCCAGGTGAGACACACTGCCACGGCCCTCACCGCCCCCTCGGCGGATCACGCCGCAGCCCCCCACCACCCCTCGGTCGCCGCCGCACCTGAGGCGCGGGGCGACCGAGCGTGGCTGAGGTGGGTCAGCCTCGGGCGCGGAAGGCGCGCAGGGAGAGGGGGACGAAGACCAGGACTATGGCGATGCCCCAGATCAGTGAGACGAGGGCGTGGTTGGCCACGGGGCCGCCGGTCAGGAGGCCGCGGACGCCGTCGGCGAGGTGGGTCACCGGGTTGACCTCCACCCAGCGCTGGAGCCACTCGGGGAGTGTCTTGGTGGGGACGAAGGCGTTGGAGGTGAAGGTGATCGGCATCATGATCGAAAAAGCCATGATCTGGACCTTTTCGGGGTCGGCGGCGACCAGGCCGATCAGGACCGACAACCACGACATGGCCAGCGCGAACCCCAGCAGCAGGGCGAGCGCGCCGAGCACGCCGATCACACCGGTGTGCACCCGGAAGCCCAGCACGGTGCCGAGGCCGAGGAACAGCGCGAACGCCCACACCTGCTTGAGGGTGTCGGCGACGATGCGGCCGGCGAGCGGCGCGGAGCGGGCGATCGGCAGGCTGCGCAGCCGGTCGAAGACCCCCTTGTTGATGTCGGTGCTCAGGCCGATCGCCGTGGTCAGCGTGGCGAACAGCATGTTCTGCACCACCAGGCCGGGCAGCGAGAACTGGAGGTATTCGGTGGTGGAGCCCGCGATGGCGCCGCCGAAGACATAGGTGAACAGCAGCAGGAACATGATGGGCTGCACCGACAGGTCGAGCAGCTCCATCGGGTTGTGCTTGATCTGCACCAGGCTGCGCCAGGCGAGGGTCATGGTGTGCCGCAGCCCGGCGGCCGGGCCGACCCGGTTGTGGAGGGTGTGCACCGCGGTGGTGCCGGTGAGCGTGGTCACGCCGGGACCTCCAGCTTCTCCGCGTCCTGCTCATCGGTGGTCTGGTCTTCGGCGCGGTGGCCGGTGAGCGCGAGGAACACCTCGTCCAGGCTGGACTTGCGCAGGCTCAGCTCGGCCGCCACCACCCCGAGGTCGTCCAGGCGGCGCACCACGCGCGGGACCACCGTGGGGTCCTTGACGTTGACGGTGGCCTGGCCCCCGGCCAGCTCGGGACGCTCGCCGAGGATCTCGCCGATCACGTCGCCCACCAGCCCGAGGTGGGCGTCGTCCATCGGGCGGACCTGGAGCACCTGCGCCCCCGTGGTGGCCTTCAGCTCGTCGGAGGTGCCGGACGCGATGACCCGGCCGTGGTCGAACACCACGATGTCGTCGGCCAGCTCGTCGGCCTCCTGGAGGTACTGCGTGGTGAGCAGCACCGTGACGCCGTCGGCCATCAGGCCGCGCACCACGCCCCACAGCTCGGTGCGGCTGCGCGGGTCGAGACCGGTGGTCGGCTCGTCCAGGAACAGCACCTGGGGCCGCCCCACCAGGCTGGCGGAGAGGTCGAGCCTGCGGCGCATGCCGCCGGAGTAGGTCTTGGCGGCACGCCCCCCGGCGTCGGAGAGGTCGAAGCGCTCCAGCAGCTCGGCCGCCCTGCGCTTCGCGTCCACGCGCGTCAGCCCGAGCAGGCGCCCGATCATCACGAGGTTCTCCACACCGGTCAGCGCCTCGTCGACCGCGGCGTACTGCCCGGTCAAACCGATCAGGGTGCGCACCTTGTGGGCCTCCCTGACCACGTCGAAGCCGCCAACCGTGGCACGACCCTCATCTGGTCTCAGCAAAGTGGCGAGAATGCGCACGGCGGTCGTCTTCCCGGCGCCGTTCGGCCCGAGCACTCCGAGCAGCCTGCCCTCGGGGACCTCCAGATCGATCCCGTCGAGCGCGCGCGTCTCGCCGTATCTCTTGACCAGACCTTCCGCCTGGACCGCATATCGCATCGTTGTTTCACTCCTCAGTGAACGGGTAAGGCGTGCCCGGCTCGCGGTCCGGGAGACGTGACCCCAGTCTGCCCAACGCCACCGACATTTCGGCGGGCGCGCGATACCGGGTCCGTCGCGCCCGGAAAGCGGCCTGCCCGCGCCCGGCCGCCCGGCCGCGGGCCCACGGGAAGGGGCGATCTAGCTAGGCTGGTGACGTGACAGCTCCCCTGCGCGACCCCGCCCATCGGGTGTCCCGCCGCGCCATCACGTTGTGGCTGCTGCAGGCCCTGATCGGTTTCCTGTTCCTTGTGGGCGCCTCGGTGCTGGTGGCGACCATCATCTCGGGCACGAGCTGGTCCTGGGTGCCGGACTGGGCGGCCGGCAACGCCTGGTGGCTGCCCGTGATAGTCGGCGTCCTCACCCTGCCGTTCCTGATCAGCGAGCCGCTGTGGCGGTACGCCGTGCACCGGTGGGAGCTGTCCGGGGACGTGGTGTACGCGCGGTCGGGCTGGGTGAGCCGCGAGTGGGTCTTCGTCCCGGTGAGCCGCATCCAGACCGTGGACAAGCAGCAGGGCTGGTTCGAGCGCATGCTGGGCCTCGCCACCCTGGAGATCCGCACCGCCTCGTACGCGGGCTCCTCCTCCATCCAGGGCCTGGACATCCACGTCGCGTCCCGCCTCGCCGAGGACCTCGCCCACCGCGCCCACGAACTCAGGGACGACGCGACGTGACCACCGACCCCCCCGACCGTCCGTCCCCGCCCTCCGGCGGCACCGTGCCCACCGAGCCTCCCGGCGGCGACCGTTCTGCCGAGCCGCACGACGGTGCTCGTTCTGCCGAGCCTCCCGGCGGCATCCGCCCTTCCGGGCAGCGTGACGGTATCCCTTCCGCCGAGCCTCCCGGTGGCGCGCTTCCCATCGACCACCCCACCCGGCCCACCGTCCCCGACCCGCCTCCCGTCCCGAACGGTGGGGTGCCGCACCGGCCCGCTGCTCCGCCGCCTCCGACGGACCTTCCGCCCGGGGCCGGGCCGCCGCCGGAGTGGGCCGGGGGAGGGGCCGAGGTGCGGCCCTCACGGCTGAGCCCGCTGATCCTGCTGATCGACCCGGTGCGGATGGCGCCGTCCCTGCTGCTGCCGCTGGCGGGTGTGCTGTTCGTCGGGGGGTTCAGGCCGTCGTCGTTCCTCTGGGCGCTGGTCGCGGTGGTCGGGTCCATCGGGTTCGCGGCGCTGCGCTGGGCCACGACCACCTACCAGGTCGTGGCCGACCGGCTGGAGATCACCCGCTCGCTGATCAGCCGCTCGGTGCGCAGCATCCCGCTGGACCGCATCCGGGGGGTGGACATCTCCACCCCGCCGATGCACCGCCTCCTCGGGCTGGCTGTGGTCAAGATCGACACCGGCGCGAGCGGCGGCGACAAGCAGGAGGGCGAGCTCAACGGCGTCTCGGTGGCCGAGGCGGCGCACCTGCGCACGATCCTCCTGAGCCGCAGCCGCACCGCGCGCCCGGCACCCGCCCAGGACGCGGCCGGACGGGAGACGGCCGGGCCGGCCGTGCCCGGCGCGCCGGCCCAGGCCCCCGCGCCCGCCCCCGAGCCGGACCGGGTGTACGTCCGGGTGCCCAGATCGTGGTTCAGGTACGGCCCGCTGTCCGCCACGTACCTTCTCGCGCCGTTCGCGCTGTTCGGTGGTGCCATCGGCCTGGCGTTCCAGTGGGGCGAGAACCTCGGCTTCGGCGAGCGGGCCGCCTGGCAGTTCGCCGAGTGGCTGTGGCACCGTCCCGTGCTGCTGGCCCTCATCGCGCTCGCGCTGGTGGTGGTCAGTCCCCTCGGCGCCTGTGTCATGTACGCGGTGTTCAACTGGAACTTCACGCTGCGCCGCCACGACGCGTCCCTGCTCGCCGAGCGGGGCCTGATCAACCGGCGCAGCGTCTCCCTGGAGCACGCCAGGATCCGCGGCTACGAGTTCGCCGAGGGCCTCCTGGAGCGCACGGCCAAGGTCGGGCGGCTCTGGGCGATCGTCACCGGCCTCGGCGACTCCCGCACCCGCGGCCAGCTCCTGCCGACCGGCCCCCGCGACTTCGTCCTCGGCATCGCCGCCGAAGCGGTCGGCCCCTTCACCGCCCCCCTGGCTCCCCACCCGCCCCAGGCCCGCCGCAGGCGCCTGTTCCGCGCCGTCTTCCCCGGCCTGGTCCTGGCCCTGGCCGCCGTCATCCTGGACTGGCTCTGGCTCGGCGCCGCGGCCCTGGTGATCGCCGCCCTGGGCATCCCCCTAGGCCTGGACCGCTACCGCTCCCTGGGCCACGCCTACGACGGCACCCGCCTGTCCGTCCGCTCCGGTTCCCTTCCCCGCTCACAGGCCGTGGTCGAGCGCCGCGCCGTCGTTGGGTGGACCATCCGCCAGACCTGGTTCCAGCGCCGCGCCAAGGTCCTCACCGTGATCGTCGGCGTAGGCGCGGGCAGCGGCGGCTACCACGCCATCGACACCGGCGAGTCCCAGGGCATCGACTTCGCCACCACCGTCACCCCCGACTGGCTGACCCCGTTCCTCGCTCCCTCCGAGCCCCCGGCGCCTGGCACCACCCGCGCGCCGTAGCCCTCCACGCCTCTGTGACCGCCCTTCCGCCGGGTGCCGGTCGCTGATCGCGGGTCCCGCGCGCCTGTGCCGGGGCCGGCCACCGTTCACATGAGGCCTGGGATCCGGGAACGCCGATGGCGGCCGCCGGGGGGAGGTCGTGTCCGGAGCGGGGTGTGGTGATCGGTGGGTGGGGCCGGACGCCGGCCGCTCTTCATGCTTGGCGGATGCCGCAAGGCCTTTGGGGCCTGCGGCATCGCCACGACGTGTGTGCGGGTGCGTCGGGACGGGCGCTTCGCCTGGGTGGCTAATCCTGGCGGCGGGCGCCGAACATGATCTCGTCCCAGGTGGGGACGGAGGCGCGGCGGCCGCGGGAGCCCTTGCGGGCGGGGCGGGCGGGCTTGGGGGCCTGGGGCGGGACCGCGGGCTCGGCCGCCTTGGGCTCCTTTTCCGGCTTTTCCGACTTGTCGGGCTTGGTGTCGGGCTCGGTGACGGCTGCGGCCGGCTCGGCCTCGCCGCTCAGCCGGGCCGCCGGGACGGCGATCCCGTCCGCGGGCTCGGTGCCGTTGACGGCTGCCGCGGGGCCGCTGTGAGCCGCCGCCGGGGCGGCGGGAGAGGCGGGCGTGCCGTGATCCGTGGCCGGGGTGGCGGGCGCGTTGCTACCGGCGGCGGCCGACGCGGCGGCGGGGGCGGCCGGGACGGGCGGGGCCGTGTGCGTGGGTGCCTTGCGCACCGTCGGCGGGAGCGGCTGCCGGGAGCCCGGCGCGCCGTGCCGCTGACGCCGTCCGGACGGCGGCGGGGCCGGGACCCCGGCCGCGTCGGTCCTGGCGTTCCCCGGACGTGCCTTCGCCGCAGGGGCGGCCGGAGCGGGTGTCTCCACGGTGCGTGCCGCCGCGGGCTTGGGCGTGGTGGATTCGGGCGCGGCAGGGGCCGGGGTGCCCGGCGCCGGCGTGCCCGGTGCCGAGGTGGTCGACGTGGTCGACACGGCCGCCGCCGCTGCGGCAGGTGCCGGTGTGGCCGCCGGTGCCGATGTGGCGGCAGGGGTGGCGGTGGGGTGGGCCGGACCGGTGGTGGCGGGTGCCCGGGTCTCGGGGGTGGCCGGGCGGGCGGGCTCGGCGGCGGGAGTCGCGTCCTGGGCGGCGTCCGACCGGGTGGGTGCGGCGGCCGGGGCCGTGGCCGTGTTGTCCCGCTCTGTGAGCTCGGCGGCGGGTGACGTGCCCTGGGCGGCGTTCGCCGAGGCGGCCGCGGGCGTTGCCTGGGCGGTGCCCGGGGTGGGGCGTCCCGTTGGCGCCGGCGTGGCCTGGGCGGTGCTCGGGTGGGTGGCCTCTGCGGCTGCGGGTGTTGCCTCGGCGGTGCCCGGGGTGGGCTCGGTGGCCGCAGGCGTGGCCTGGGTGGCGTTCGAGCTTGTGGGTGCCGCGGGTGCGGGCTGGGTGTCCGGGTGGGTGGAAGTGGTGGCCGCCGGTGTTGCCTGGGCCTGGGGGCCGGGAGCGGTGGCGTCGTCCGCCGGGGAGTGTGCGGGCTCTGTGGCGGCCGTAGGCGCGGGCTGGGTGCGCGCGGTCGTCGCCGTGGCGGGTACGGCGTCGGCGGTCGCCGGGTGCGGGGAATGGGCGGAGGCCTCGGCGGTCAGGCGGGTGAACTCCGCGTGATGGGCGGAGGCCTCGGCGGTCAGGCGCGTGAACTCGGCGTGGCGGGCGGACACCTCGGACGGCCGGTCCGCGGGGTCGCCCGGGTGGGACGAGAGGCCGGGGGAGACGCGCGACGCGTCCGCAGGCAGGGGCGAGGACTCCGCAGGCGGCTGGGAGTGCTCTGCCGGGCGCGCGGAGGCGGCGGGCAGATGGCCCTGTTCCGCCGGGCGCGCGGAGGCGGCGGGCTCTGCGGGCGGTGCCGTGGAGTGGGACGCGGGCTCTGCCGAGGGCGAGAGGTGCGCGGGCTCGGCGTGGGACGCCGTGGAGCGGTCCGGCTGAGGCGTGGGGGACAGGTGGTCGCCCGGGGTGGCCGTGGACCCGTGGCCGGCCTGGGGGGCGGTCTGCCGGTGGTCGGGCTGGGACGAGTGGTGGTCGGGCTGGGCGGCCGGGGTGCGGTGGTCGGGCTGTGGGGCGCGGTGGTCGGGCGGGTGGGAGGGGGAGAAGTGGATGGGCTTGGGGGTAGGTGGAGGGTCCGCGGGGAGATGGGGGGAATCGGCCCAGTGGGCCGAGGGCTCCGCGTGAGGGTCCTGGGAGCGGGTGGGGAAGGGGGTGGGGTCGGAGTGGTAGGTGGTGGGGCGCGGGGGGACGGGGGTGAGCTTGGCGGCCAGGCGGGGGACGAAGGGGGTGATCGTCGCCTCTTCGGACGGCTCGACGTATTCGGCGGCGGACAGGCGCAGGGCCTCGTCGTCGTGGGGGGTGACGTGGCGGCGGCGCATGTCGTAGAGCCACTCCGCGTTGCGGGTGTGGCCGTTCCAGACGAACCCGAGCTTGATGCGCCAAAGGCCGTCGTCGCGCTTGCAGGAGTCCCAGTCGATCTCGTCGGCCGGCACGCCCCGTCGGTTGAGCCGCTCGGTGACCAGCTCGCCGAGCGTCGGCCCGGGGGTGGGCTCGCCGGGCACCCGGACGGCCACGCGCTGTGCCTGCTGGGCGGTGTATTCGCGTTCCTGCAGCACAGGTCCCTCGAACCAGCGGACTCGCTCCACCGGGATACCCGCGGTGGCGGCGATCTCCTCCGCGGTCTCCCCCGCGCGAATGCGGGCCTGGATCTCCTTGGGGCGCAACGGACTCTCCACTTCGATCTCGTACTGGCCGAGACGGGAGAAGTTGCCGCGGACCGCCGCACGGAGCCGTTCGTCGACCGGAAGCGTGAACCGCGTGCCCCGACCGGCCGTGGCCAGTACGAGGTATGTTCCGTCCTCGCTTACCGCGACGAGTCGGAGCTCCTGCATGCGGGTCCCTTCGTCGTCATGCTCTTTCTTCCCCCGGACCCATGAGTCTCTCGCGTGAGCCGGTTGCCTGCCAGCACCGTACCCGGCATGTCCGAACATCGCCTTTCGCCGCGGCTCCGGGAAGCCAGGAGAGGCGGTCATATCATCGCATTCACCCTATCCAGCGGCTGCTCGTTATGCAGCAAACAGGTAGGGCGTCACGCTCGGATTCTCGCCAATCGCGTGCGATCCCGCCCGCACTTCCCGCAAGACCACCGAAACAGGTTCGTGAGGCTCCCCAGTGGATAGGGGGGACAAGCCCCGGCGAAGGCCGGGGCCGGGGACGCACCAGGGAGAGGGCCGGATGGGTGGCAAGGACGGGCTGGACATCAGCGCACCGCAGGTCGTGGGTGGCGCCCTCGCGGCGGCCACGGCCGCAGTAGGGGCGTCGTTCCTCGGGGTCACGGGCACCGTGATCGGGGCGGCGCTGGCCAGCGTGGCGACCACGGTCGGCAACTCCGTCTACACGCACTACATCGAACGCGGGCACAGGCGGTTACGGGAGCATGGCCTGATCACCGGCGAGCAGGACGACGTGCCGGTGACGTCGGAGGGCGAGGAGGGCCTGGCGAGGGCGGCGCACGCCACGGTCCGCGAGCAGGGTCCCGCCGAGCGCCCGCGGACGCTGGACGACGCCGTCCCGCTGGATCCCGCCACGGCCGAGGTGCCCCACCTGACGCACAAGCCGTCGCCGCGCCGGACCTGGGCGGCCATGGCCGTCGCGACCGCGGCGATCTTCGCGCTGAGCATGGGCGGGATCCTGGCCTTCGAGTTGGTCAGCGGCAGGCCGCTCGCCGCCACCGTGCACGGCAGGGACGGCTCGGGCACCACCCTCGGCGGCACGGTCCGCGACGCCGCCACCCCTGTCCCGTCCCCCACGGTGAACGAGACCTCCGGCGAGCAGGGCGGCGCGGGCACCCCCGAGCCCTCCGCGTCCGTGCCCGCCGACCGCCAGGAGACCGACCCGGCCCCCGCCGACTCCGGCGCGCCGTCCGCCCCGGCCTCCCCGGACGGTTCCGGCGCCGAGACCGGTCAGCCGCAGGACGACCCCGGCGTGGTCGGCCCCGACGGCGAGTGAGCCGATCCCGGCACCGGGTGAGACCGGTCAGCCGAGGACGGTCCGCAGATGGTCGTTGGTGAACAGCCGGGACGGGTCCAGCTCGTCGCGGAGGCGCAGGAAGTCGGGGAAGCGGGGATAGACGCCGGCGAGGTAGGCGGCGTCACGGGTGTGGAGTTTGCCCCAGTGCGGGCGCCCGGCGAGACGCGTCATGATCTGTTCCACCTCCTCGAAGTAGGCGGGGTTCGGCGTGGGCCGGTAGATGTGGCAGGCGATGTACGCGGAGTCGCGGCCGTAGGCGGTGGACAGCCAGGCGTCGCTCGGCGGGGAGACCCGCACCTCGACGGGGAAGGTGATGCCCCAGCCCCGCAGCTCCACCAGGTCGCGGGTCTCGCGCAGCGCCTGGGCGAGGTGCTCGCGGGGGACGGCGTACTCCATCTCCAGGAACCGCACCCGGCGCACGCTGGTGAAGATCTTGTACGAGGCGTCGACGCAGGTGGACGCGGCGAGGGCCCGGGCGGAGAGCGCGTTGATGGACGGGATCGCGCCGGGGAAGCGCCCGCCGGCGGCGCACAGGGCGCCGAACACGGTGTTCTCCAGGAACACGTTGTCCAGCCAGTGCCGGAACGCCCCGGGCGGTTCGGCGGGTCCGGGCGAGCGGTTGTTGCGCTTGGTGAGGCAGGTGTCGGTGTGCGGCAGCCAGAAGAAGTCCAGGTGCTCGTTGGACGAGGTCAGCTCGTCCAGCGAGAACAGGATCTCGCTGAGCGGCATCGGCCGCCGCTCGCTGCGCAGCAGGAACGCGGGCTCCACCCGGAAGGTCACCGCGGTGATCACTCCGAGCGCGCCGAGCCCCACCCGGGCGGCGTCGAACAGGTCGCCCTCGGTCATGGTGACGATCGAGCCGTCGGCGAGGACCATCTCCAGCGCGGTGACCTGGTCGGCGAGCCCGCCCGCCGCGCGGCCGGTGCCGTGGGTGCCGGTCTGGATGGCGCCCGCGACGGTCTGATCGGTGATGTCCCCCATGTTGGCGAGCGCCAGCCCCCGCCGGGCCAGTTCCTCGTTCACCGCCCGCAGCCGGGTGCCGGCCGCGACCCGCACCTGCCCGTCGCGGGTCTCGTCGATCCCGGTGAGCCTCTCGGGCCGCAGCAGCAGGCCGTCGGTGAGCGCGACCCCGGTGAACGAGTGCCCGGTGCCGGTCATCCGCACCCGCAGCCCGCGCGCGGCGGCGTCCCGCACGGCCTCGGCGACCTCGCGGGCGGAGGCGGGCGCCCGGACCTCGGCGGGCGTCGCGGACTGGTTCCTCGCCCAGTTCCGGAAGACGGCTTTCATGCTGGAGCACGATAACCACGCCGGCGGCGGATGAACAGAGATCTGAGCACTACTCACATTCAGCCCCGGCCGCGGCGCGTGCGCCCGGGGCGGAACGGAGGGCTCAGGCGGAGGCGTGCCCCGCCTCCGACGTGCGCAGCCAGGTGTTGCCGCCGAACCCGATCAGCACCGCCAGCAGCGCGCAGCCGAGGGAGAAGACGTACGCGTTGGACGGCCCGAACGTGTCGGTCAGCCGTCCCCCGGCCCACGCGCCGACCGCCACGCCGAACCCGACCGAGGTGGAGATCCACGACATGCCCTCGGTGAGCAGGTGGACCGGGACCAGCCGTTCGATCAGCGCGTAGCCGGTGATGATGGTCGGCGAGATGGCGAGTCCCGCGAAGAACAGGCCGATCGCCATGACGCGGGTGTCCGCGATGAGCAGGATCGGGGAGAGTCCGGCCGCGAACACCGCCAGGCCGCGGGTGAACCGGCGGCGCAGCGAGATCCGCCACCGCCGGGCGCCGTACCAGAGGCCCGACACCAGGCTGCCGCTGGAGAACGCCCCGAGCAGCAGCCCGGCCGCCGCCTTGGTGCCGTGCTCCTCGGCGAAGGCCACCGTGATCAGGTCCACCGAGCCGAACACCGCGCCCATGGCGAGGAACACGCAGGACAGCAGCGCGACGCCCGGGATCGTGATCGGGCTGCCCGAGTTCTCCTCGCCCGTCCGCACCGGCGGCTCGGTGCCCCGCTGCACCGCGAAGGCGATGGTGCCGACCAGGGTGAAGATCAGCGCGAGGATCAGCCCGGCGTAGAGGTCGATCATCGTGGTGAGCGCGGTCACCAGCGCGGGCCCGCTCACGAAGATCACCTCGTCGGCCACCGACTCGAACGAGAACGCCGTGTGCAGCCTGGACGACCCGGCGAGCAGGTGCGACCAGCGGGCCCGCACCATCGAGCCGAGCGAGGTGGCGGCGCCGCCGACGACCACGCCGGTGGCGAACAGGGTCCAGCGCGGGGCGTCGTGGTGGGCGCACAGCATCATGGCGATCAGCGCGGCGCCGTGCAGCAGCACGAAAGGCGTGAGTATTCTGGCCTGGCCGTACCTGTCCACCAGCCGGCCCGTCACCGGAGCCGCGACCGCGTAGGCGACCGAGACCGTCGCCGAGACCGCCCCGGCGGTCGCGTACGATCCGGTGAGCGCCGAGATGAGGAGCACGATGCCGATGCCCAGCATCGACATCGGCATCCGCCCGAAGAAGCCGGCGATGACGAAACCCTTGGCTCCGGGCACGCTGAAAAGCTCCCGGTACGGCCCTACCACGTTCCCGCCCCTCTCACCTGCCCCCGCGGGGCGTCACATCCCGGACGACCTTGACGCACGTCCGCGCGCCGCGACAAGTGATTTTCCGGCAACCTACACGATTCACGACATCCAGGATTAACGTGGGTCAAGTGTCCGCTAGTCCCCTGCCGTCCCGTGCCGCCGTGGCGGGGCTCGCGGTTCTCCTGGTGATCGGTGTGGTGGCCGGTGGCGTGTACCTCCTCGCCGGGGTCGGCGCGGGCGTTCCCGCCGAGGCCGCGCGCACCCCGCAGGCGGGCGCCCTGAACCTCCCGGTGACGCCGTTCCCCTCGCTCACCCCGCCTCCCACCTCCGTCCCGGCCCCGTCGGAGCCCGCCAAGCCCTCGCGGTCCGCCCACACGCCGCCGGCCGCGTCCGGCGAGCCGGTGGCGGACGCGCGGGTGCGGGTCGCCGCCACGCCGCCCCGGCTGATCGCGGTGGCCAGGCAGCCGGTGGGCGAGGACGTGCTGCGCAAGGTCCAGGCGTTGAAGCACGTCACCGGGGTCGCGGTGGCGGACGGCGGCGCGGTCCGGTTCTCCACGGCGACGCTGAACCTCCTGGCCGTGGACCCTGTGGAGTTCCGCCCCTTCGCGCCGAAGGCCGTCGCCGAGGAGCAGGAGGTGTGGAACGCCCTGGCCCGCGGCGAGTTCGTCGCCGAGTCCCGCACGGTCGCCCGCTACCGGCTGGCGCTCGGCGGCGAGTACGCCGCGCAGGGCATCTCCCGGCTGCGGGTCGCCGCGTCCGCGCCGCTCGGGCTGCCCGGCGTGGACGGGCTGGTCGGCAGGGAGGCGGGCCGCACGCTCGGCCTGGTCCCCGGCGTGGCGCTGCTGGTGCACGCGCCGCCCGGCGAGGCCGCCGCCCTCGGCCCCCGGATCAAGCGGCTGCTCGGCGCCGGAGCCCAGGTGGTGGCCGTCGGCTCGGCCCGTTCCGCCAGGTCCCCGGACCCGACGGCGGTCAAGGCCAGGCGGAAGCCCGTGGTGGCGCAGGGCGCGAGCGGCTACCACGTCGGCCGTCCGGGCAGCTACCTGGACCTCTACAAGGTGGCCGCACGGGTCTGTCCCGGCCTGTCGTGGACCGTCCTCGCCGCGATCGGCCAGGTGGAGAGCGGCCACGGACGCAACAACGGGCCGTCCTCGGCGGGCGCGCTCGGCCCCATGCAGTTCATGCCGGCCACCTGGCGCGCGTACGGCGTGGACGGCGACGGCGACGGCAAGTCGGACATCTGGAGCCCGTACGACGCGGTCCCGGGGGCCGCCCGCTACCTGTGCGCCAACGGCGCCGGCCAGGGCGGGAACAAGCTGCGCGGCGCCGTCTACCGCTACAACCACTCGTGGTCCTACGTGGACAAGGTGCTCGGCCTCGCCGGCGCCTACGCCCGCGCGTACACCTGAGGCCGGGGGATCAGGCTCCCGGGCGCCGGGGCGCCGGGCAGCAGGCGGCAGGGCAGGCGGCGGGCTCGGGTTCGTCCAGCAGCTCGCGGACCATCGACACGAACCGCGGGTGGGTGCCCGCGGTGGCCGCACGGGTCAGGTGGAGGCCGAGCTCGCGCGCGGTCTCGGCGGCCTCGGTGTCCAGGTCGTACACGACCTCCATGTGGTCGGACACGAACCCGATCGGCACCAGCACCACGGCCTTGACGCCCTCGGCCGCCAGCGCCGTGAGGTGGTCGCACACGTCCGGCTCCAGCCAGGGCACGCTCGGCGGCCCGCTGCGGCTCTGCCACACCAGGTCGAACGGCCGGTCCCCGGCGACCCGCGCCGCCGCGGCCCGCAGCTGCGCCTCGTACGCCCCGCCGGTCGGCCCGGCGGTGGCGGCCATGCTCAGCGGGATGCTGTGCGCGGTGAACACCAGCCGCGCGCCGTCCCGGTGGGCCTCGGGGAGCCGCCCGAGGGCCTCGCGGGTGTGGTCGCTCATGGCGGCGATGAAGCCGGGGTGGTCGTGGTAGTGGCGCAGCCGCACGATCGGCGGCGCCCCGGGCACGGCGGCGCGGGCGGCGGCGATGTCGTCGAGGTACTGGCGGCAGCTGGAGTACGAGCTGTAGGCCGAGGTCAGGAAGGCCGCCGCCCGCCGCACGCCGTCCGCCGTCATCTGGCGCACGGTGTCGGTGAGGAACGGTTGCCAGTTGCGGTTCCCCCAGTAGATCGGCAGGTCCACGAGGGGCTCCAGCGCGGCGATCAGGTCGCGGCACTGCCCGTTGATCGGGCTGACCCCCCCGAACCGCTGGTAGTGCCCCTCCACCTCCAGCAGCCGCTCCCGCGGCACCCCCCGCCCCCTGACGACGTTTTCCAGGAACGGCATCACGTCCTCCGGCCTCTCCGGACCGCCGAAGGACACCACGAGCAAAGCGTCGTACTGCGCCATGCCTCCATCCAACCGCATGCGCGCGGGTGACACCCCCGGGGCCGAGGACGACCCGGCGGGGAAGTGGTGCGCGGGCTAGGGCGGCGGGTGATGGGGGGGTAGGTTCGGAGAAGTGAGTTTCTTTAAGGACATTCGAGAGTTCGTCGCCCAGCCGCGCCTGCTGTCGCTGCGGCTGTCCCCGGACGGATCCCGGCTGGCGACCGTCGTGCAGTCCCTCAATCCGGACGGCAAGTCCTATGGCACCTCCGTATGGCAGGTACCCGTCGGGCCGGGGGGCGAGCCGCACCGGCTGACCCGGTCGGCGAAGGGTGAGGGCGGCGCCGAGTTCACCCCCGAGGGCGATCTGCTGTTCGTGTCCCGTAGACCCGACCCCGACGTCCGCGACCAGGCCGACGACGAGCCCGGCTCGCTGTGGCTGCTGCCCGCGGCGGGCGGCGAGGCCAGGAAGGTCGCCGAGCGGCCCGGCGGCATCTCGGGCGTCCAGGTGGGCGGGGACACCGTGGTGTTCGTCGCCGACGTGCTGCCGGGGGACGCCGCGGGCGAGGCGGACCGCCGCAAGGCGCGCAAGGACGCGGGGGTCGGCGCGATCCTGCACGAGGGCTACCCGATCCGCTTCTGGGACCACGACCTCGGGCCGGGCGCGCCCAGGCTGTTCGCCGCGCGCCTGCCGGGCCTGGCCGAGCCGCGCGACCTGACCCCGGACGCCGGCGCCGCGCTGGTGGAGGCGTCCTTCGCGGTCACCCCGGACGGCTCGACGGTCGTCACCACGTGGGTGGAGTCGCTGCCCGCGGGAGAGATGCGGGCCGACCTCGTGGCGATCGACGTCGCGACCGGCGACCGCCGGGTGCTGGCCACCTCGTCCGGGCACGACTTCACCGGCCCGCTCGCGATCTCCCCGGACGGCACCAAGGTCGTCTGCTGCCGCGAGGGGCACGCCTCGGAGGAGACGGCCGCCGACTTCGCGCTCTGGGTCGCCGACCTCGCCACCGGCGAGGGGACCGCGCTCACCGCGGACCTGGTGCCGGCATCGGTCGAGTGGACCGCCGACTCCCGGGCCGTGCTGGTCGCGGCGGACCACCAGGGCCGCCGCCCGGTCTTCAAGGTCTCGCTCACCGGCGAGCAGGAACGCCTGACCGCGGGCGACGGCGCGTACCTCGACCTGTGCCCGTCCCCGGACGGCGGCCACCTGTTCGCGCTGCGCAGCTCGGTCGCCGCCCCCGCGGCCCCGGTGCGGATCTCCCTGGCCGACGGCTCGGTCACCGAGCTGGTCTCCCCGGGCCCGGTGCCGCGGGTGCCCGGCACGCTCACCGAGATCTCGGCGGTCGCCGACGACGGCGTGGAGATCAGGGGCTGGCTGGTGCTCCCGGCGGGCGCGTCCGCGGACAGCCCGGCGCCGCTGCTGCTGTGGATCCACGGCGGCCCGGTGGCGAGCTGGTCGGACTGGTCCTGGCGCTGGAACCCGTGGATCATGGCCGAGCAGGGCTACGCCGTCCTGCTGCCCGACCCGTGCCTGTCCACCGGCTACGGCCAGCAGATGATCCAGCGCGGCTGGGGCGTCTGGGGCCCGCGCACCCACGCCGACCTGATGGCGATCACCGACGCCTGCGTGGCGCGGCCCGACATCGACGAGACGCGCACCGGCGCCATGGGCGGCTCCTTCGGCGGCTATATGGCCAACTGGGTGGCCGGGCACACCGACCGCTTCCGCGCCGTGGTCACCCACGCGTCGCTGTGGAACCTCGACCAGTTCGCGGGCACCACCGACTCGTCGATGTACTGGCAGCGGGAGTTCGGCGCCCCCGGCGCCGAGCGGTACGACAAGCTGTCGCCCCACCACTCGCTCGGCGAGATCAAGACGCCCATGCTGGTGATCCACGGCGACCGGGACTACCGCGTGCCGATCGGCGAGGCGCTGCGCCTGTGGTGGGACCTGCAGAGGTCGTCGGTGGAGTCCAAGTTCCTGTACTTCCCCGACGAGAACCACTGGGTCCTCAAGCCCGGCAACGTCGTCGCCTGGTACGAGACCGTGTTCGCCTTCCTCGCGCAGCACGTACTCGGCAAGGACTGGCAGCGCCCCGAGTCGCTGGCATGACCGATTTCCTCGGGCTCGCGGCGGACATCGCGCGCGAGGCGGGCGACATGCTGCTCGCCAAGCGCACGGGCCGCCCGGAGGCCGTGCAGACCAAGTCGAGCCAGACCGACGTGGTCACCGCGCTGGACCGCGCCTCGGAGGAGCTGATCCGGGAGCGGATCCGCGCGGCGCGGCCGGACGACGCCGTGCTCGGCGAGGAGGGCGGCGAGACCGGCGCCGGGCGGGTCCGCTGGATCGTCGACCCGATCGACGGCACCGTCAACTTCATGTACGGCCTGCCGGACTGGGCGGTCAGCGTGGCCGTGGAGGTGGACGGCGAGATCGTCGCCGGGGTGGTCAACGTCCCGCCGCGCGGCGAGCTGTACGCGGCGCGCAAAGGCGGCGGCGCCGAGCTGCTGCGTGCCGGGGCGCCGCCCGAGCGGCTGGCCTGCACGACCGGCGTGTCGCTGCCCCAGGCGCTGATCGCCACCGGGTTCGGCTACCAGCCGGGACGGCGGGCGGTGCAGGGCGAGGTGGTGGCGAAGGTGCTGCCGCGGGTGCGCGACATCCGGCGCGGCGGGTCGGCGGCGGTCGACCTGTGCTCGGTCGCGGCGGGCCGGGTGGACGGCTACTACGAGCGGGGCCCGATGTACTGGGACTTCGCGGCGGGCGGCCTGATCGCCACCGAGGCGGGCGCGAGGATCGGCGGCCTCCACGGCAAGCCGGGCAACACCGGGCTCACGCTGTGCGCGGCGCCCGGCCTGTTCGAGGAACTGCACGACCTGCTCGCGCCGCTCGACCCCGAGCGCGACGCCTGAGCGGAGAACCGAAAGGGCCCGCCCGGGTGACCGGGCGGGCCCTTCGTCGGAGCGGCGGAGATCGTCGGGGCTGATCGGGCCGTTCCCGGCTTATATGTGGTGCTTGTCAGTGCTGGAGCGGCACACCGTTGTCGGTGGCGATCCGGCGTAGATCCTCAATCTCTGCGGTGAGAGTGTCGGCGAGGAAGTCGTCGCCACTGGTGCGCGCCTCCTGAAGGCCTTTGTAGGCCTGGTCGAGCCGGTGTTCTATCGTCGTGGTGAACTCGCCCATCTCACCTTCTTTCTCGATGGGGCAAGAGCGGTCGTGCCACGGGACGCCTAGGGGGAGGGCGAACGAGGGCGCCCTGTCAGGAGTCAGTGGGTCTACGGGGTCTACCCCGCGAGCTGTCTGGCTTAAACCAACAATTCGGGATGTGTGCCGTGTGAGGTATGTCACGGAATCGCCGCGCGGCCGAGTGCTCTTACCGTCCGCTTAGCCTCGATGTGGCGACAATGAACACGGCCGGTCCGCGCAGGCGCGGCCGGGACTCACAGGAGGTGCCAGAGGCCGTGCGAGTGCTTGTGGTGGAAGATGAGCGGGTGCTCGCCGACGCGATCGCGACCGGGCTGCGCCGCGAAGCGATGGCGGTCGACGTGGCGTACGACGGGGCGGGGGCGCTGGAGCGCACCGGCTACATCGACTACGACGTGATAGTCCTGGACCGCGACCTGCCGAAGATCCACGGCGACGAGGTGTGCCGCCGGCTGGTGGCCGAGCGGACCGCCACCCGCATCCTGATGCTCACCGCGTCGGGCGAGGTGGACGACAAGGTGGAGGGCCTGGAGCTCGGCGCGGACGACTACCTCGCCAAGCCCTTCGCGTTCATGGAGCTGGTCGCCCGGGTGCGCGCCCTCGGCCGCCGCTCGGCCCCGGCGCTGCCGCCGGTGCTGGAGCGCGCGGGGATCCGCCTCGACCCGGGCAAGCGCCTGGTCACCAGGGAGGACCAGGAGATCGCGCTGACGAAGAAGGAGTTCGCCGTCCTCGAGGAGCTGATGCGCGCCGAGGGTGCCGTGGTCAGCCAGGAGGACCTGCTGGACAAGGCGTGGGACGAGAACATCGACCCGTTCACCAACGTGGTGCGGGTGACGATGATGACCCTGCGCAAGAAACTCGGTGAGCCGGCGGTGATCGAGACCGTGCCGGGAGTGGGTTACAAGCTGTGAATGAGGACCGTGACCGCGTGGCGGCGCCCGAGGCCGGGCGCCCGAATTTCTCGTCGCCCCAGCCGCTGATCGTCCCCCCGGGTGACCCGGCGGCGGACAACGGGCAGCAGGACCCGGTGCCCACCGCGGTGCACGCCGCCCCACCGGCCACGTCCGGCACCTCTGACTCCTCCCGCCCCTCCCGCCCCTCCCGCCCGCCGGGCGGCTCCAGTTCCGCTGGCAAGATCATGGGCGGCCTCCCCGTGGCCTCGCCCGAGCCTCCGCGCGAGTGGGGGACCCAGGGCGGATCCTGGAAGAGCGACCAGCTGACCGTCGAGAGCCCCCGCGCCGCCCGGCGTACGCGGGCCACCCCGCCGGCGCCGGGCGGGCTGCCCGTCTGGGACGGCCCCCCGCCGGTCGCGCCGCGGCCCGTGCGGCCCGACCTGCTGGACCAGCTGCGGCAGATCCCCGGCCGCATGAGCATCCGGGTCCGGCTCACCTTCACCTACGGCGCCCTGTTCTTCACGGCGGGCGCGCTGCTGCTGTTCGTGATCTACTCGTTCGTCGGCAAGGCGATCTGGGACTCCTGGCCCCCGCTGCCGTTCCCGCTGGAGGACATGGACCCGTCCCTGGCGCTCTCCCTGCAGGAACGCTGGGCCTCGTTCCGCGCCGAGACCATCGACGCCGCCCGCGCGCAGCTGCTCACCCGCTCGCTGATGGCGCTCGGCGGGGTGGGCATCCTCGCGCTGATCTTCGGCTACATCGTGGCGGACCGGGCGCTGCGCCCGGTGCAGAGGATGACCTCCACGGCCCGGCGCCTGTCGGAGACCTCCCTCGCCCACGAGCGCATCGCCCTCCAGGGCCCCGACGACGAGCTGAAGGAGCTGGCCGACACCTTCGACGCCATGCTCGCCCGGCTCAACCGCGCCTTCGACGCCCAGCGGCGCTTCGTGGACAACGCCTCCCACGAGCTGCGCACCCCGCTCGCGATCAACCGCACCGTCCTGGAGGTGGCCCTCGGCGACCCGCACGCCTCGGAGGACCTGCGGGTGCTGGGCCGCACCCTGCTCGGCACCAACGCCAGGAACGAGCACCTCATCGAGGGCCTGCTGCTGCTCGCCCGCAGCGAACGCGAGCTGGCGGTGCGCAAGCCCGTCGATCTTCGCGAGGTGGGCCGCACCGTCGTGGAGCAGCACGCCGCGTTCGCCGAGGAGTGCTCGGTGAGCGTCCAGACCGATCTGCGCCCCTCGCCCACCTTCGGCGACCCGGTGCTGCTGGAACGGCTGGTGGCCAACCTTGTGGAGAACGCCATCAAGCACAACATCCCCTCAGGGGGGCAGGTCTGGCTCCGGACGGGAATGGTGGACGGTGCCCCCGTTGTTCAGGTGGCCAACACGGGGCAACATGTGCCCGCGTACGAAGTGGACGACCTGTTCGAGCCGTTCCGCCGGCTCAACTCCGACCGGGTGGAATCGGCGCGCGGCGCCGGGCTGGGCCTTTCCATCGTGCGCGCGGTCGTGCGTGCGCACCAGGGGATCGTGAAAGCGGTGCCCCGGGAAGGCGGCGGCCTGGTGATGACGGTTCGACTTCCGGCGGGCTGATACGGCGGGGGTCGTCTCGTTCACGCCAGACATGTGGTTGGATGTGCCGTCGAACACGATGGGTCCTGTCGCCAATGCTGTGGTTTTCGCCATATTTGGCTAACCAAGCGGCGAAGGCGGCATGGCCCTCACGTGTTAGGAGGTTCGTCTAGCGTTCCCACGGGGTACCGACAGCGAAATTCCCCGAGGGAGATCGGGCACAAGATGGGCCGCCCAGACGTTACAGGACCCGCGACGCGTGACGAGCAAGCCACAGATGAGGGGGATGGAGTACGCAAATGGCCACCGACTACGACAGCCCGCGCAAGACTGATGACGACCTGAATGAGGACAGCCTCCAGGAGCTTCAGGCGCGGCGGACCGACAAGTCCTCGGGGAGTATCGACATCGACGAGACTGATCTCGCCGAGTCGCTCGAGCTGCCCGGGGCCGACCTGTCGAACGAGGAGCTCTCGCTCCGAGTGATACCGCGGCAGGCGGACGAATTCACCTGCTCGCGCTGCTTCCTGGTACACCACCGCAGCCAGCTCGCCTCCGACAAGGGCGGCCAGCAGATCTGCCGCGAGTGTGCCGCCTGACGTAGCGAGGAGGGGCCGTGACATCGGGAGCGGATGGATCGACGCAGGACCCGCCCGCCGGGCCGGGAGGCCCGCCGGAGCCGGTCGATTCGGGGAAGCCCGTTGAGTCTCCCGCGTCGGCGCTGGAGAAGCGGGAGACAGGGGGCGACGCCGAGGTCGCCGAGCTCGTGGGCAAGCTCGCCGACCCCGGCGGCATCGACGGAGCCGAGCGGCGCAGGCTGCTCGGCAGGCTCACCCTCGCGCTGGCCGACGCCGCCCGCAGGGCGAAGTTCTCGGGGGCGGTGCGCGGGCGATGGCTCGCCGACCTGTTCGCCTCGATCGCGCCGCGGCTGCCGATCAGGGACCTCGCGGCTCTCCAGGAGCACCACTACGGCCTGACCGGGGAACAACTGGCCGACGACCTCGTGCGCACGGCCAGCAAGGCCACGATGGCCGTCGGGGCGATCGGCGGGGCCGTCGCGGCCGCCGAGTTCGCCGCGCCGCCGCTGCTGCTGTCCGCACCCGCGCAGCTGGTGGCCGAGACTCTCGTCGTCGCCGCCATCGAGGTCAAGCTCATCGCCGAGCTGCACGAGGTGTACGGCGTCCAGGTGCAGGGCAACGGCACCCAGCGCGCCCTTGCGTTCACCGTCGCGTGGTCCAAGCAGCGCGGGGTGGACCCTCTGGCGCCCGCGTCGGTCACGCTGGCGCTCGGCGCCGCGGCCAAGGCCGGATTACGCAAACGCCTGCTGCGTACGCTCGGCCGTCATCTCACCACCCTCGGCCCTTTCCTGACCGGCGCCGTCGCCGGCGGGGCCCTGAACAGACTCGCCACCAGACGGCTGTCTGAGGCCATCCGCGCTGATCTGCGCCGCCAGCGCGCCCTGCCTCCCGGCCGCTAGACACCCGTCCGTCCTATAGCGGCTTCCCTTTCTCTTCCGCGGGCCTCTCGCGGCCCTCCCGCCCCCTCGCCCTCCTTACGCTCTCCTGTTCACCTCTCCGCGTACCGCCTCCGTTTACGGTCGGTACCTCTGATACCGGTAAATGAGTCTTTATCGGCCTATGGGGTGAAAGTTAGGTAAGCCGGGAATGTGGCCCGCACTATGCGGGTGCCCCGCACACAGAGAGCTGCGACCGGTTTCGTAAGGTAGTCATAAACCGATCACGAGGGAGGACGCGTGCGCAGCTCATTCCTGATCGTCGCGAACCGGCTGGCGGTGGACAGGACGATCACCGCGGACGGCACCGCGTCCTGGCGGCGCAGCCCAGGGGGTCTGGTCACCGCCATCGCACCGGTGATGCAACGCCGCGACGGCGCGTGGCTGGGCTGGCACGGCGCCCCCGACGAGGAGCTCAAACCGTTCGAGCACGACGGGATGAACCTCATCCCCGTCCCCCTGTCCGCGGGCGAGGTGGAGCTGTACTACGAGGGCTTCTCCAACGCCACGCTGTGGCCGCTGTACCACGACGTGGTGGCCACGCCCATCTACTCCCGCGTGCTGTGGGACGCCTACCGCGCGGTCAACGAACGCTTCGCCCGCGCCGCGGCCGACATCGCCGCCGACAACGCCGTCGTCTGGGTGCAGGACTACCAGCTGCAGCTCGTCCCGGCGATGCTGCGGGCGCTGCGCCCGGACCTGCGGATCGGCTTCTTCCTGCACATCCCGTTCCCGCCGGCCGAGCTGTTCTGGCAGCTCCCGTGGCGGCGCGAGATCCTTGAGGGCCTGCTCGGCGCCGACCTGGTCGGGTTCCAGCGGCCCGGCGGCGCGTCCAACTTCATCCGGCTGTGCCGCCGCCAGCTCGGCCTGCAGAACCAGCGCCAGGAGATCACCTACGGCGACCGCACCGTCCGGGCCGAGGCGTTCCCCATCTCGGTGGACTTCGGCGAGCTGGACTCCCTGGTGCGCGAGCCGCACATCCTGGCCCGCGCCAAGGAGGTGCGCGCCGAGCTCGGCGAGCCCGAGCACGTCCTGCTCGGGGTGGACCGGCTCGACTACACCAAGGGCATCGCCCAGCGGCTGAAGGCGTTCGGCGAGCTGCTCGCCGACGGCAGCATCCGCCCGGGTGAGGCGGTGTTCGTGCAGATCGCCACCCCGAGCAGGGAGCGGGTCGAGGAGTACCGCAACCTGCGCGACGAGATCGAGCAGCGGGTGGGCCGGATCAACGGGCAGTACGGCATGCTCGGCGTGCCCCCGGTCAACTACCTCCACCAGTCCTACGGCCGCGACGAGCTGGCCGCGTTGTACTGCGCCGCCGACGTGATGGTGGTCTCGCCGCTGCGCGACGGCATGAACCTCGTCGCCAAGGAGTACGTCGCCTGCCGCCACGACCTGCGCGGCGCGCTGGTGCTCAGTGAGTTCGCCGGGGCGGCCGACGAGCTCAAGCACGCCTTCCTGGTCAACCCCTGGGACACCGACGGCCTGAAACGCCAGATGCTCGCCGCGATGCGGGCCACCCCGCACGAGCTGTCGCGCCGCATGCGCTCCATGCGCAGGCGCGTCGCGACCTACGACGTCGACCGGTGGGCGGGGGACTTCCTCACCGCGCTGGAGCGCTGACCCCGGCGGCCCCTACGACTTGGCGATCCGCTCGGCCTTGGCGGGCAGGGACTTCCATGCCCGGTACCGCTTGTGGGCCGTGCGGGTCGCTACGATGCGGGCCACCTCCATGCCGACGCCGAGCACCACGGCGAAGCCGATCGCCTCAGCCAGGCTGGTCTCCAGCGAGTTGGGGTCGGCCGGGGGCTTCTTGCCGGTGCTCTTCTGCCAGCCGAACTCGATCGCCTTGCGGGCGGCGAACCCCACGCCGAGCCCGACCACGGCGCCGATCAGCCGCCAGGCCATGTCCTGCTTCTCCTCGTCCGATGACTTCGGCATGCCCTCTCCCTCGTCGCGATCTACGCAGAACCCTAATCTCCCACGACGCGCGGTGTGGCGACGCCATACCATAGGGCGGCATGACCGAACAGCGACCGCGCCCTCCAGCCATTCCCGAGAAACCCGCTCTCGACGGCCTGGAGCAGGTATGGGCGGCCCGCTGGGAGGCGGACGGCACCTACCGCTTCGACCGCGCCAAGACCCGTGACCAGGTCTACTCGATCGACACCCCGCCCCCCACCGTGTCCGGCTCCCTGCACGTCGGCCACGTCTTCTCCTATACCCACACCGACCTGGTCGCCCGTTTCCGGCGCATGCGCGGGCAGGAGGTCTTCTACCCCATGGGGTGGGACGACAACGGCCTGCCCACCGAGCGCCGCGTGCAGAACCACTTCGGCGTGCGCTGCGACCCCGCCCTGCCCTACGACCCGGGCTTCGCGCCGCCGGAGCGGCCCGACCCCAAGCGCCCGGTAGGGGTGTCGCGGCGCAACTTCATCGAGCTGTGCGAGCGGCTCACCGCGCAGGACGAGAAGGCCTTCGAGGAGCTGTGGCGCAGGCTCGGCCTGTCGGTCGACTGGTCGCTGACCTACGCGACCATCGACGCGACCTCCCGCGCCGCGTCCCAGCGGGCCTTCCTGCGCAACCTCGCCCGCGGCGAGGCGTACGCCGCCGAGGGCCCCACCCTGTGGGATGTCGGCTTCCGCACCGCGGTCGCGCAGGCCGAGCTCGAGGACCGCGAGTGGCCCGGCGCCTTCCACCGCATCAGGTTCGGCGGGGTGCCCGGCACGGCGTACTCCGGCGGCGTGGTGATCGAGACCACCCGGCCCGAGCTGCTGCCCGCGTGCGTGGCCCTGGTCGCCCACCCCGACGACGAGCGCTACCGGCCGCTGATCGGCAAGACGGTGAGCACACCGGTGTTCGGCGTCCAGGTCCCCGTGATGGCGCACCGCCTGGCCGAGCGGGACAAGGGCTCGGGCATCGCGATGATCTGCACCTTCGGCGACGTCGCCGATGTCGTGTGGTGGCGCGAGCTGGACCTCCCCACCCGGGCCGTCATCGGGTGGGACGGCCGCGTGCTGGCCACGCCGCCGCAGGGCGTGCCCGCCGAGCCGTACGCCGAGCTGGCCGGCAGAACCGTCCACGGCGCCAAGGAGCGCGTGGTCGAGATGCTCAGGGACGCCGGCGCGCTGGAGGGCGAGCCGCGGCCGGTCAGCCGTCCGGTGAAGTTCTACGAGAAGGGCGACCGGCCCCTGGAGATCGTCTCCACCCGCCAGTGGTACATCCGCAACGGCGGCAGGGACGCCGGGCTGCGCGAGGCGCTGCTGGAGCGGGGGAGCGAGCTGCGCTGGCACCCGCCGCACATGCGGGTGCGCTACGAGAACTGGGTGCGGGGCCTCGCGGGGGACTGGCTGATCTCGCGGCAGCGGTTCTTCGGCGTGCCGATCCCGGTGTGGTACCCCCTGGACTCGGCCGGTGAGCCGATCCACGACGCGCCGATCGTGCCGTGCGAGGATTCGCTGCCGGTGGACCCCTCCAGTGACGTGCCGCCCGGGTTCGCCGAGGAGCAGCGCGGCCGGCCGTTCGGGTTCGCCGGGGACCCCGACGTGATGGACACCTGGGCCACCTCGTCGCTGTCGCCGCAGACGGTGTCCGGCTGGGAGCGCGACCCCGACCTGTTCGCGCGGGTGTTCCCGATGGACCTGCGCCCGCAGGCGCACGAGATCATCCGCACCTGGCTGTTCGCCTCGGTGGTGAGAGCGCACCTGGAGAACGGCGTGCTGCCCTGGCGGAACGCGGCGATCTCCGGCTGGATCCTCGACCCCGACCGCAAGAAGATGTCCAAGTCCAAGGGCAACGTCGTCACGCCGCTCGGCCTGCTGGAGGAGTACGGCTCGGACGCCGTGCGCTACTGGGCGGCCGGGGGCCGTCCCGGCACGGACACGGCGTTCGACACCGGCCAGATCAAGGTGGGGCGCCGCCTGGCCATCAAGATCCTCAACGCCTCCCGGTTCGCGCTGGGGTTCGGCGAGGGGCAGGACGGCGACGGCGCGGTCACCGAGGCGCTTGACCTCTCGATGCTGGCCCGCCTGGCGGCGGTGGTCGAGGACGCCACGGCGGCGCTTTCGTCCTACGACTACACGCGGGCGCTGGAGGCCACCGAGCGGTTCTTCTGGGAGTTCTGCGACGACTACCTGGAGCTGGTCAAGTCCCGGGCCTACGGCGCGGACGCCGGGGCGCGCTCGGCCCGCGCGGCGTTGCGGCGGGCGCTGGACGTGCTGCTGCGGCTGTTCGCGCCGTTCCTGCCGTTCGTCACCGAAGAGGTCTGGTCGTGGTGGCGGCCGGGTACGGTGCACCGCGCCGCCTGGCCGGTGCCCGCCGAGGCGGACGCCGGGGGCGACCCCGCGCTGCTGGCGGCGGTCTCCGAGGTGCTCAGGGAGATCCGCAAGGCCAAGTCCACCGCCCGGGTGTCCATGCGGGCCGGGGTGGCCGTGCTGAGCGTCACCGGGCCGGACGCCGGGCTCATCGGGTCGGCCCGCGGCGATCTGTGCGCGGCGGGCGTGGTGGACGAGTTCGTGCTGGCCGGAGGGAGCGGCGAGCCGCGGATCGAGGTCACGCTCGCCGGCTGACGCCCGCCGGACACCGCACCATCAACCACGATTAATCTGGACATATGCCCTGGCAGAAGAGCCGGAGCGTGATGCATCGAGCCCGGGACGCGCCCTTAATCCGCGCGCGTTCCGGGGCGCGGCGTGCCAGTCTGGAGGCGTGATCGCGGAACTGGGAACCGAAGAGCGCCGGGTGCCGGCCGTCCTAGCGGCGCTGGCCTCCTGGAGCTGGCGGCTGATCGTCATCGGGGTGGTGATCTACTTCTCGGCGCAGATCCTCGTCCACCTCAGCTTCGTGGCGCTGCCGGTGGCGATCGCCCTGCTGCTCAGCGCCCTGCTCTACCCGCTCACCCGGCAGTTCCTGCGGCTCGGCCTGCGCCCCATCTGGGCGACCTGGGCCACCCTGCTGCTGTCGTTCGCGGCCATCGGCGGCCTCGGCGTCATCATCGGCACCCGGGCCAACGACGAGTTCCCCCGCCTGGTCGGCCAGGTGCAGAACACCGCGCGCGAGGTGGAGAACTGGCTGCTGACCGGCCCGTTCCACCTGCAGAGGGCCCAGCTGACCGGCATCGTCGACGAGCTGGCCCGGCAGGCCAACGCGCAGCGCAGCGCGATCACCACCACGCTGCTGTCCACGGCGGCGACCTTCGTGCAGGTCCTCGCCTCCATCGTGCTGCTGCTGTTCATCACCTTCTTCATGCTCAAGGACGGCGACAAGATCTGGTCGTGGTTCCTGCGGGCGTTCGGCTCGGTGGCGCCCCGGGTGGACCGGGCCGGCCGCGCCGCGTGGGTCACGCTCTCGCAGTACATCCACGGCACCGTCATCGTCGCGGCCATCCACGGCCTGGTGATCGGCATCGTGCTGTTCGGCATGGGCGTGCCGCTGTGGGCGCCGCTGGCCGTGATGATCTTCCTGGCCAGCTTCATCCCCATCGTCGGCATCTTCTTCGCCGGGGGCCTGGCCGCGCTGGTCACCCTGGGCGCCAAGGGCGTGGTGTACGCCCTGGTGTTCGTCGGCATCCTGCTCATCGAGCAGCAGCTGGAGAACCACGTGCTCCAGCCGCTGATCGTCGGCAGGGCCGTCCAGTTCCACCCGCTGGCGATCATCATGGTGCTGGCGGTGGGCGGCATCCTCGGCGGCATCGCGGGCGCGGCCATCGCCGTCCCGGTCGCCGCCGTGGTCTACCGAGCGCTGCCCGCGCTGCGCGCCGCTCCACCGGAGCTGCTGCCGGCGCCCGAGCACGAACCTCCACCTCGCCTACCGGGAGGCGGCGCGGGGGACACCGGGGGCGCCGCCGCGGCGCGGCCGATGGACGACGGGCCGTCCGAGGAGCCCCCGGCACCGGCCGGGCCCGTGGAGCACCCGGGTGGCCGCGCGGGGGAGGACGTGTCGGCCCAGCGCAGCGGGTAAGGTCTCGACGTGTAACCCGCACTGCCACGACAAGGTGAATAGATGATCGAGGTGCTGATCCGGCGGCTCGACCCGGAGCTCCCGCTCCCGGCGTACGCCCATCCCGGCGACGCGGGCGCGGATCTCTACGCCGCACAGGACGTCGAGCTGCTGCCCGGCGAGCGCGCCGTGGTCGGCACCGGGATCGCGATCGCGCTGCCCGACGGCTACGCGGCGTTCGTGCACCCGCGGTCCGGGCTCGCCAGCAAGTTCGGCGTCACCCTGGTCAACGCGCCGGGCACCGTCGACGCCGGCTACCGCGGCGAGATCAAGGTCACCCTGCTGAACACCGACCGCAAGGACTCCCTGCGGCTCAGGCGTGGCGACCGCATCGCCCAGCTCGTCGTGCAGCGCGTGGAGAAGGCGGCCTTCTACGAGGTGGACCGGCTTCCCGGGTCGGTGCGCGGCACCGACGGGTTCGGATCCACCGGCCGATGAGTCGATCAAGGCGATAAAGGAGTGTGAACGAAGTGTTCCGACGCCGCCGCCAAGCAGCGGAAAAAGATGTGACGGCCCCGGCCGCCGATGAGGCATCGGGCCCCGTCCGCGAGTCGGGACCCTGGGACGCCGACGAGGCGCATCCCGAGACCGAGCGCGTCGATCTCGGCGGCCTGCGGCTGCCGATCGGCTCGGGGTTCGAGGTCCAGCTCAACGTCGCCGGGGACACCATCGTCGGCGCCGTCGTGCTGGTGAACGAGAGCGCTCTCCAGGTGCACGCGTTCGCCGCGCCGAAGCGCAACGGCATCTGGGGCGAGGTCCGCGCGGACCTCGCCCGCGAGCTGACCGGCGCCGGGGGTTCCTGCGAGGAGCAGGAGGGCCCGTTCGGGCCCGAGCTGGCCGCCCGCATCAAGCAGGAGGGCGAGCTGCAGCCGGTCCGGTTCCTCGGCGTCGACGGCCCGCGCTGGTTCCTGCGCGGGGTGATCAGCGGGCGCGCCATCGCCGACCCCGAGGCCGCGAAGGTTCTCGAGGACGTCATGCGGGACATCGTCGTGGTGCGCGGGGACCAGCCGATGGCCCCGAAAGAGCCCATCGAGCTGCGGCTGCCCGCCGAGGCCCGGCAGGCCGTCGAGGAGGAGGCAGCCAAGGACGGCAGGCCCTTGCTCGATCCGTTCCACAGGGGACCTGAGATCACCGAGGTCCGCTGACGTATCCTGCGGTCAGGATCGCAGTGGGTGTGCCCTGAGGAGTGAGCGACATGAGTACTGCGGAGCCCGTCAAGCGCGGGCTGCGCGGGTTCTTCCGGCGCCTGGCGACCAGCCAGGCCGAGCTGGAGGCCGCGGAGCTCCAGGAAGATCTGGATCGCCACGGCGCGACCCCGATCGCGTCGTGCGGGCAGCGGCGCAGGTTCTGCGTGGCGGGCACGCTCCGCACGGTCACCCTGCGCCCGCGGGGCGGGGTGCCGTCCCTTGAGGCCGAGCTGTACGACGGCTCCGACGTGGTCGACCTGGTCTGGCTCGGCCGCCGTAAGATCATCGGGATCGAACCCGGCCGGGTGGTGCGCGCAGAGGGCCTGGTGAGCATCCAGGACGGGCGCAAGGTGATGTTCAACCCCCGCTACGAACTGCGCCCCGCGAGCGGCGAGTGACCGGGCGGGCGGCGGACGACGGGAGAGTGTGGCCGGTGCGCGACGACGTCACGGGGAGCGTGCGATGAGTGGAGCGGGTGAACCGGGGCCGGTAGCACCGGTGATGGGGCCGCAGACGACCGCCGAGGAGGCAGCGGCGCACGACACGGTCGAGTCGGCCATCCGGGCGCAGCTCGCCAAGGCGCTCGGCGGGGTCCGGGGCATCGTCGAGGCGGCGGTCCCGACCGTGGCGTTCACCCTCGCGTGGATCACCACCGAGCAGCTGAAGCTCTCGCTGATGATCGGCATCGGCGCGGCGGTGGTGCTGCTGGTCGTGCGGATCGCGCAGCGCTCCACGCCGCAGTTCGTGCTGAACAGCCTGATCGGCATCGGCATCGGCGCCTTCCTGGCCTCGCGGTCGGGTGAGGCCAAGGACGTCTTCCTGCCCGGCATCTGGTACAACGGCGCGTACGCCGTCGCCATGCTGCTGTCCATCGCGGTCCGGTGGCCGGTGGTCGGCTTCCTGATCGGGTCGGTGACCGGCGACCCGACCGGATGGCGGCGCGACCCCGGCATCGTGCGGCTCTGCTCGCGGCTCACCTGGCTGCTGATCCTGCCGTGCCTGCTGCGGGTGGCCGTGCAGCTCCCGCTCTACTGGGCCGACCAGGTGGCCGTGCTCGGCGTGGCCAAACTCGTGCTCGGCTGGCCCTTCCAGGTCGCCGCGCTCGCCGCCATGGTGTGGGTCCTCGCCCGCGGCCGCACCCCGATCGCCGCGCCCCCACCCGTCCAGGGGGCCTGACCCGGCCCTCGCCGGAACCCGGGGCGTGCGCGGCTGTCTCAGTGGTGCTGCGGGGACAGCAGGTGGGCCAGTTCGTGCTCGACCTCCTGGCTGGCCACGAACAGCAGCTCGTCGCCGGCCTCCAGCGGGTCGTCGTCGGACGGCACCAGCACCCGGCCCTCGCGCAGGATCGCCACCAGCGCCGAGTCCGTCGGCCAGGGCACCGAGCCGGCGCGCTGGCCCACCACCGGCGCGTCCTCGGGCAGCGTCAGCTCGACCAGGTTGGCCTGGCCCTGCCGGAAGGTCATCAGCCGTACCAGGTCGCCCACGCTGACGGCCTCCTCCACCAGCGCCGACAGCAGGCGCGGCGTGGAGACGGCGACGTCAACGCCCCACGACTCGTTGAACAGCCACTCGTTCTTGGGGTGGTTGATCCGGGCCACCACGCGCGGCACGCCGTACTCGGTCTTGGCGAGCAGGGACACCACGAGGTTGACCTTGTCGTCGCCGCTGGCGGCGATCACCACGTGGCAGTTGTTCAGCCCGGCCTCGTCCAGCGAGGAGATCTCGCACGCGTCGGCGAGCAGCCACTCGGCCCGCGGCACGCTGTCGATCTTGATGGCCTTGGGGTCGATGTCGATGAGCAGGACCTCGTGCCCGTTCTCCAGCAACTCGGCCGCGATGGACCGGCCCACCGCCCCGGCGCCCGCGATCGTGACGCGCATCAGCTGGTCTCCTCTTCCGGCGCGGCGGCCAGCACTTTGTTGATCCGGTCCATGTCGTTGTCCGCCGCGATCACGTGCAGGACGTCGCCCTCCTGGAGCACCGTGTCGTGGCGGGGCAGCACCGTCTCGCCCATGCGGTTGACGAACGCCACCCGCGTGCCCGCCATCCGCTCCAGGGTGGCGGCCTTGGTGCCGATCCAGCCGGCGTTGTAGGTGACCTCGGCCAGCGTGACCGTGCCGGTGGGGTCGCGCCACAGCGGCTCGGCGCCCTCGGGCAGCACCCGCCGAAGGATCTGGTCGGCCGTCCAGCGCACCGTCGCCACCGTGGGGATGCCGAGCCGCTGGTACACCTCCGCGCGCCTGGGGTCGTAGATGCGGGCCACCACGTTGTCCACGCCGAACGTCTCGCGGGCCACCCGGGCGGAGATGATGTTGGAGTTGTCGCCGCTGCTCACCGCGACGTAGGCCGCCGCCGACTCGATGCCGGCCTCCTCCAGGACATCGCGGTCGAACCCGATGCCGGTGACCCGGCGCCCGCGGAAGCCGGCGCGCAGCCGCCTGAAGGCCTGGGAGTCCCGGTCGATGATGGCGACCGAATGGCCGTTGTCTTCGAGGATGTGGGCCAGGGTCGAACCGACCCGGCCGCACCCCATGATGACGATATGCATTTTCCCCCGCGGTTCGCTCCGAGGCGGCAGCTTTCAGGACGTTATACAGCTACCAGCCCAAGTATGGCCGGTCGGGTGTGCGGCGTGTGAGGAGCATGACCTTTGGCGGCTAGCATCGTCAGTCGTGGCGAAAGTTGCTGACATGGTCAAGCGGGTGCTCGTCGGGCGAGCCCTGCGCAGCGCCCAGGCGCACGAACAATTGCTGCCCAAGCGCATCGCCCTGCCGGTCTTCGCCAGTGACGCTCTGTCGTCGGTCGCGTACGCCCCGCAGGAGATCCTGATCACTCTCGGGGTGGCGGGGCTGGCGGCCTACCACTTCACTCCGTGGATCGCGGCGGCCGTCGTCGTCATCCTGCTCACCGTGGTCGCCTCCTACCGCCAGAACGTCCGCGCGTACACCAGCGGCGGCGGGGACTTCGAGGTCGCCACGGTCAACCTCGGCTCCAACTGGGGCCTGACCGTGGCCAGCGCCCTGATGGTCGACTACGTGCTCACCGTCGCGGTGTCGGTGTCCTCCGGGGTGGAGAACCTCGCCGCGGCCCTGCCGTTCCTGGCCGACCGCAAGGTGGCGGCGGCGCTGGTGCTGGTGGCGCTGCTGACCGTGGTCAACCTGCGCGGCATCCGGGAGTCGGGCCTCGCCTTCGCCATCCCCACCTACGCCTTCATGATCAGCGTGTTCGGGCTGATGCTGTGGGGAGGGCTGCGCCTGGCCGCCGGCACCGAGCTGCGGGCCCCCACCGCCGGGTACACGGTGACCGGGGAGGGCGTGGGCATCGAGGGGTTCGCCCTGATCTTCCTGCTGCTGCGTGCCTTCTCCTCCGGGTGCGCCGCGCTGACCGGCGTGGAGGCGATCAGCAACGGCGTCCCGGCGTTCCGCAAGCCCAAGGGGAAGAACGCCGCCAACACCCTGCTGGCGCTCGGCATGCTGGCCGCCAGCATGTTCGCCGGCATCACCGCGCTGGCGTACGTCACCGGCGCCAAGTTCGCCGACCCCTCGCAGGGCAGCGTGGTGCTGGACGAGTCCGGCCGCCAGGTGGAGCACCCCGCGCCGGTGATCGCGCAGGTGGCGCAGACGGTGTTCAGCAACTTCACCCCGGCGTTCTACGTGATCACCGCGATGACCGCGCTGATCCTGGTGCTGGCCGCCAACACCGCCTTCAACGGCTTCCCGGTGCTCGGGTCGGTGCTCGCGCAGAACCGCTACCTGCCGCGCCAGCTGCACACCCGCGGCGACCGGCTGGCGTTCAGCAACGGCATCGTCATCCTGGCCACCATGGCCGGGCTGCTGATCTACGCCTTCCAGGCCGAGACCACCCGCCTGGTGCAGCTCTACATCGTCGGCGTGTTCGTGTCGTTCACCGTGAGCCAGACGGGCATGGTGCGCCACTGGAACCGCCTGCTGCGCACCACGACCGACCCCAGGGCGCGGGGGCGCATGGTCCGGGCGCGGGTCATCAACGCCTTCGGCGGCCTGATCACCGGCCTGGTGCTGGTCGTCGTGCTCATCACCAAGTTCACCCACGGCGCGTGGATCGCCTGCGCGGCGATGGTCGTGCTGTTCGTGATGATGCGCGGCATCCGCCGTCACTACGACAACGTGGCGACCGAGCTGGTGGTGCCCGAGGACACCGAGGTCGACGAGTCGATGCTCCCGGCCCGCAACCACGCCATCGTGCTGCTCTCGAAGATCCACAAGCCGACGCTGCGCGCCCTGTCGTACGCGCGGGCCACCCGGCCCTCCACCCTGGAGGCGATCACGGTCAGCGTGGACGCCGAGGAGGCCGCGCAGTTGCAGCGCCAGTGGGAGGAACGCGGCATCCCGGTGCCGCTGAAGATCCTCGACTCGCCGTACCGCGAGATCACCCGGCCGGTCCTGGAGTACGTGAAGCACCTGCGCCGCCGCTCGCCGCGCGACGTGGTGACCGTCTTCATCCCCGAGTATGTCGTCGGTCACTGGTGGGAACACCTGTTGCACAACCAGAGCGCGCTGCGGCTGAAGGGCCGGCTGCTGTTCCAGCCCGGCGTGATGGTCACCAGCGTGCCCTGGCAGCTCCACTCGTCCGACCGGCTCAAGGGCCGCCCCGAGTCCTTCGCGCCCGGCATGGTGCGCCGGCCGTACGCTGAGGCCGGCAAGGACGATCAGGTCAAGATGTGAACGGGGGGACCGCGGTGCAGATCGAGCTCAACGTCGAGCGTGTGGCCAACGGCGGATGGTGTGTCGCGAGGCACGAGGGCCGGGTGGTCTTCGTCCGCCACGCCCTGCCGGGGGAACGGGTGCTCGCCGAGATCACCGACGAGACCACCCGGTTCCTGCGCGCCGACGCGATCGAGATCCTGGACGCCTCGCCCGACCGCGTCACCCCGCCGTGCCCGTTCGCCGGGCCCGGCCGGTGCGGGGGCTGTGACTGGCAGCACGCCACCCTTCCGGCGCAGCGGCGGCTCAAGGCCGAGGTGATCGCCGAGCAGCTGCAGCGGCTGGCGGGCCTGGAGATGAAGATCGAGGTCGAAGAGGTGCCCGGCGCGCCCGACGGCCTCGGCTGGCGCACCCGCGTCCAGTTCGCCGTCGGCCCCGACGGCGTGCCCGGCCTGCGCCGGCACCGTTCGCACGAGATCGAGCCGATCGACGCCTGCCTGATCGCCCACCCCGAGGTGGAACGCCTCGGCGTGGAGCGCGCCGACTGGCACGGCGCCTCGGCCGTCGAGGCCGTGGCCACCTCCACCCGCCAGCGCGCCGTGGTCGTCACCCCCAAGCCGCGCCGCCGCGTGGCCGTCCCCGACCTGGGGGCCGACGCCTCGGTCCTGGTCGACGAGGGCGCGGGCCACGTCCGCGCCGTCCACGGCCGCGCCGGCCTCACCGAGCAGGTGGCGGGCCGCGACTACCGCGTGACCGGCAGCGGCTTCTGGCAGGTCCACCCCGGCGCCCCTGCCGTCCTCCTCGACGCCGTGACCGAGTTCGCCGCCCTCAGCCCCGGCGACTGGGCCCTGGACCTCTACTGCGGCGCCGGCCTGTTCACCGCCACCCTGGCCGAGTCCGTGGGCCCCGAAGGCGCCGTCCTCGGCATCGAGTCGGACCCCCACGCCGTCCAGGACGCCCGCCACAACCTCCGCGACCTCTCCCAGGCCCGCGTGGAGCGCGGCCGCGTGGAGGTCGCCCTGGACCGCTTGGGCGTCGAACGCGCCGACGTCGTGGTGGCGGACCCACCCCGCACCGGCCTCGGCAAGGACGTCGTCACCCGGGTGGCCGCCCTGGACGCCGCCCGCATCGTCTACGTCTCCTGCGACCCCGCCACCCTGGCCCGCGACCTCGCCTGGTTCGCCGCACTCGGCTACCCCGTGGTCGACATACGAGCCTTCGACACGTTCCCGCAGACCCATCACGTCGAGACGGTGACGCTGCTGGTCAAGGAGCGATCTGGGCTCTGACCGGCAGGTCACGGGGCCGGGCGCCGGGCCGCTCAGGGTGCGGCGGGGGTGGCCGGCGGCAGTGGTGCGCGGGTGGTCAGCAGGGTCAGGCCGTAGGCGATGAGGATCTCGCCGATGGGCTGGAAATAGGTGATGCCGCCGGTGGTGCAGTCGCCTGAGCCGCCGGAGGTGACGCCCTGGGCCTGGTCGATGGAGATGAAGGAGCCGCCGGAGTCGCCGGGTTCGGCGCAGACGCTGGTGCGGGTGACCTCGAAGATGGTGCCCTCGGGGTAGGTGACGCTGGCGTCGCGTTGCTGGATGATGCCGCAGTACCAGTCGGTGGTGGAGCCCGCCCGGCAGACCGAGGACCCCTCGATGGCGACCCGGGCGCCCGCGACGGGCAAGGTGCCGCCCTCTCCGACGCCGCCGTTGCTCACCGCCGGCTTGAGCGTCCATTTGGTGTTCACCGCGATCCAGGCGTAGTCGTCGCCGGGGAAGGCCGATCCCTGGAAGACGCCCTGAGCGGTCCTGTTGACCCCGGTGGTGATCGCCCCCTGCTTGCCGCAGTGACCGGCGCTGACGAAACCGTTGAGGTTTCCTTTGGTCACGGCGAACCCGACGGAGCAGCGGTTCGCGTCCCCGATGTAGTAGGCGTCGCCGCCCCGCACCTCGTCCAGGGCCTTCGGGGACTCCAGGGAGGGCACCACGCTCACCACTCCCTTCTCCACCCCGACGGTCTCGATGATCTCTTCGGCCTTCTCCGGCGCCGCCGACAGGACCACGACCTTGTTGTTGCGCACGTCGATGTAGCGCACGCTCCCCGCGCGCGGGTGGGCGGGCAGTGCCTCGTCGAGTTTCTGCTTGATCGGCCGCAGCTGCGCCAGCGAGCGGGCGACGATCTCGGGCCGTGCGCCCGCGGTGAGGATCGCGGGGATGTCGGCCTTGCTGACGGTGGCCACCACCAGGGTGTTGGCGGTGGTTCCCGAGAGCCAGGAGCCGCCGAAGCGATCGCCGAGGGCTACCCGGAGTCTCGCCTCGATCGGCATCAGGCGGGCCTCGTTGAGCAGACGGGCCTCGGCCTGTTCCTTGGTGAGCCCGAGGTCGCGTTGAAGGGCCGCGATCATGCCCGGCGGCGGGGGTTGCCGGACGGCCGGAGCGACCGTGGCGCCGGCTGCCGGGCCGTCGGTGACAACTGGACCGGCCACCAGGCTGAGCGCGACGGCCGCCAGGACGCATGCGGTGCCGAAGGTGTGTCGACGAAACATAGGCCTCTCCCCGACCTCGTCCTTCACAACGTCAGGGGGAGTGAGCTTCGTATCGTGGGTTGATCATGTGATGCGGGCACCGCCACCCTAAGCCAGCCATCTTCGCTCGCAGCGGCACAAGCCGCCCATGAGGCGAGGTGTTGATGAGAATCTTGCGATCAGAGGCCATGAACACGGTGGACCGGCCGAGGACGCCGGTGAGGGGCCTTACGGAATGATGTCCGTTGGGCGGGGGGCGCTCGGCCCGGTGATCCCGTGGTTACGCTGGGCGTGTGCCGAGATGGATGCGGGCCTTGCGGCGGGACGGCGAGGCGGGTGGACGGCCCGGGAGCGGTGGGCGGGGAGACAGCGGTGAAGGGCGGATCGCGTACTTCTGTTATGTCTCGCGGAACAAGGTCGATCAGCTTTACGAGCAGATCGACCCGCGGGCTCTTGACGAGGTCGTCGAGACCAGGAGTCGCGAGAGCACGGTGACGGCGGAGGGGGGCACCGAGTGGGGGGTGCCGCAGGTCGTCAATTTCTTCAAGGGGAGTGCGGGGTACGGGCGGACCGGGCGGATCCAGCGCGAGGTCAAGGTCAAGCAGTCCTACATGGACAAGCTGCGGAAGGTGCTGCTCGCGCTGGCGGAGGAGCGGCCGATCCTTCCGGCCGAGGCGCTGGCGCCGGGCGGGGTGTCGCGGTACTTCCACTACAGCGGCATGTTCAAGGTGGCCAAGCCGCTGACGGGCCACTCCGCCGGCCAGGTGGTGACGATCACCAGCAAGGCCGGTGCGCGGCGGCTGATGCTGGACTGCTCGCTGCGCAACTTCAGTGAGGGGCCGTTGCCCGACGGAAGCTTCTCGGTGAACTCCGCCAACGCGCGCTTCTTCTCCAAGGACATGGCGCTGCCGCTGACCACGGTCTTCCTGCTGCTGGAGTGCGGGCCGGACCGGGTGGTCGGGACGCCGCTGTTCCTGCGCGTCTCGCTGCCCGAGGCGGACGAGATGACCGCCCTGTGACGACCGTGCCCAGGGAGGCGTGGTGACCCGGTACCTGGACCTGGAGCAGGACGAGCCCGAGGAGTACGAGGGCCGCCACATCGTGGTGGACGGCGCCGAGTACGTGATCGGGCCGTGGTTCGCCGAGGGCGGCGAACGCATCGTGCACGGTCTCACCAACGTGCGCGCGGGGCTCACCCTCCACCTGCTGAAGGTCCTGAAGAACCAGCAGGAGGGGGCCCGGATCTCCCGCAACACGGCGGCAAGCCTCAGCCGGCTGCGCGATCTCGGCATTCCGACGGTGCCGGAGGCGATGCTCGTCGAGGGCCACGGGGGAGTGTTCGAGCTGGAGGAGGCCGCGCAGGAGGAACGCGGCCCGGTGGGGCAGCTGGTCGCGAGCGCGTGGGAGGCGGCGGGACAGGGCCGGTGGGAGCAGGTGGAGTCGTTGTGCGCGCGGGTGCTGAACGCGAACGACCACCATGTGATGGCGATGCACCTGATGGCCATGGCCTGCGAGGCTCGGGGCGATCTCAACCGGGCGATCGGGTACGAGGACGCGGCCATCGCCGTGGAGCCGAACGTACGGCCCTTCCGGGAGATCTGGATGCGGTGCATGGCGAGGGCCGGGGCGGTGCACGGGTTCCTGGCCGGGTTCGCGGCGTTCCGGGACAAGTGGCCGGTGGACAACAGGCAGAACGCGGCGGCCGTCGAGGTCCACCTGGCCATGGGACGGCCCGACCGGGCCGCCGGCCTGCCGCTGCGCGACGAGGAGCGCGACCTCTCCCGCCGGATCGCCGAGGAGAACGAGAACAGGGGACGCGCGCTCACGCTCACGGCGGAGGCGTACCAGGCGTTCGCCGCCGAACGGCCGCACCAGGTGGCCGATCTCCTGCGCGCCGCCTACCGCGCCTACCCCAAGGAGGTGGACGTCGCCTACAACTGGGGCCTGGAGCTGATCAGGCAGGACGAGCCGGGAGAGGCGTACGACGTGATCGCCCCGCTCGTCCAGATGATCACGCCGGTCAACCGCACCCAGTGCATCGGCACGGTGGCGTTCACGTGCGCCCTCCAGGGCGGTGACGAGCAGGCCGCCGGTCTGCTGGCCCTGGCGGTGGACGGCCTGGAGAGGCGCGGGCCGCTCCAGTGGGCGGATCTTCCCATGTGGGCGGTCTGGATCCAGCGGGACATGGTCCTGGCCGATCGCCACCGCGCCTCGGCCCTCGTCCGCGACCTGCTGGAGCGCCTGTCCACCCGCGCCCCCGCCCAGTTACGCCGCCTGGCCGCCGCCTACGAGACGCAGCCGTCCGAGGATCGCGGGGGCACCACGCCGGCATAAAGATGCTTTTGCCCTGCTTTGACCTGCGATTTCGTACTCTGCCGCCATGGCGCGATGGGTGGGGGACCACGGGTTCGAGGTCGAGGCGATACGCCTGGACGGGCACACACTGCTGCGGGTGCGGCAGTACGGGTTCCTGGTGGCGTACTGCCGGTCGATCACCGAGGTGACCCGGTACGTGCCGCTGGAGAATCTGGTGGAGCTGATCACCCTGCCAACTGCGGGGGCTCGCTCTCGCGGGTGACCTCGGCGGGGGACTTGTCGTCGCGCAGGCCGCGCCAGGACGGGTGCCGGAGGCGGCCGTCGGGCGTCCACTCGGCGAACTGGACCTCGCCCACCAGGACGGGACTCACCCAGTGGGCGGTCCTGGCCTGTTCGCGGGGGACCGTGGTGCCGAAGGGGCAGTCGGGGCGCTCCAGGGGCGCCAGCAGGGCGCCGAGCTCGCGCAGGGTGCCGTCGGTGAAGCCGGTGCCGACGTTGCCGACGAAGACCAGGTGGCCGTCCTCGTAGACGCCGAGCAGCAGCGCGCCCATCGTGGTGGCGCGCCGCCCCTGGCCGGTGGACCAGCCCCCGATCACGACCTCCTGGGTGCGGACGTTCTTGACCTTGATCCAGTCGGGGGAGCGGCGTCCGGGACGGTACGGCGAGCGCAGCCGCTTGGAGACGACGCCCTCGATGCCGAGCCGGCGGCTCAGCTCCAGCGCGTGCGCGCCGTCGTCGCGGAACCACACCGGGACCTGCCAGCGGGCGCCGGGCACCACGATGTCCTCCAGCAGTTCGCGCCGCTCGGTGTAGGGCAGGGCGACGACGGGCTCGGCGCCGACGTGCAGCACGTCGAACACCATGAGCGTCACCGGGATCGTGGCGACCAGGTGCCTGATCCGCTCGCCGTGCCGCTGGTGCATCCGGTGCTGGAGCACCGAGAAGCTCGGCCGCCCGGCGTCGTCGAACGCGACGATCTCGCCGTCCAGCACGACGTCCCGCCCGCCCACCGAGCCCGCGAGCGGGTACAGCTCGGGATAGGTCGCCGTGACGTCCTTGCCGTTGCGCGAGATCAGCCGTAGCGCGCCGTCCTCGGCGTAGGCGAGCACCCGCACGCCGTCCCATTTCATCTCGTGCCCCCACTCGCCGTCCTCCCCGGCCGGCGGCGGGCCGATCTGGGCGAGCATCGGGGTGTACGTGGGAAGTCCCCCCATGGGCGTTCTCTTACCCCGGTAGGAAGATCCGTATTATCAGCGGATTTAACCGGATTCGTGGTGAGGGGTCCCCTTGTGGGGGGACGGCCGCCGGGGGAGGCCGCACGGCGGCCCGGGTCGCCGGGGGACGTCCGGCCTGTCGGAATAATGGCCTTATGAAACTGAGGATCTTCACCGAGCCCCAGCAGGGTGCCTTCTTCGAGGACCAGCTCCGCGTGGCCCAGGCCACCGAGCGCCTGGGATTCGACGCGTTCTTCCGTTCCGACCACTACCTCCACATGGGCCACATGGGCCGCGACCCCGAGCCGGGCCCCACCGACTCCTGGGTCACGCTCGGGGCCCTCGCCAGGGAGACCGAGCGCATCCGCCTCGGCACCCTGGTGACGGCGGCCACCTTCCGCCTTCCCGGCCCGCTGGCGATCAGCGTGGCGCAGGTCGACCAGATGAGCGGGGGACGGATCGAGTTCGGCTTCGGCACCGGCTGGTTCGACGCCGAGCACAAGGCGTACGGCATCCCGTTCCCGCCGCTCGGCGAGCGGTTCGCCCGCTTCGAGGAGCAGCTGGAGATCATCACCGGCCTGTGGACCACCAAGCCGGGGGACACCTACTCCTTCGAGGGCGCCTACTACCGCCTGGTCGACTCCCCGGCCCTGCCCAAGCCCGCCCAGGACCCCCGCCCGCCGGTCATCATCGGCGGCGGCGGCGCCAAGCGCACGCCACGGCTGGCCGCGCGGTTCGCCGACGAGTTCAACATGCCGTTCAGCTCCCTGGCGGACACCGGGGCCGCCTACGGACGGGTGCGGGCAGCGTGCGAGGCGGCGGGACGCGGGCCGATCGTGCTGTCGGCCGCGCAGGTGGTGTGCGTGGGCGCCGGTGAGGCGGAGCTGGAGCGGCGGGCCGCCGCCATCGGGCGGGACAAGGCCGATCTGCGGGCGAACGCCCTGGCGGGCACCCCGGCCGAGGTGCTGGACAAGATCGGTGAGTTCGGGGCCGCCGGGGCGGAGCGGGTGTACCTGCAGGTGCTCGACCTGTCGGACCTCGACCATCTGGAGCTCATCGCCGCGGAGATCATGCCGCACGTGTGACGGCCGCGCGCCGCGACGGGGATCCCGGGGTGCGGCCGGGATCGGGCCGGAACGGCGAACGGCACGGGGCCGATCATATGCCGTTCACCGGCGGTTCAGCGTGTGTTCACCTGGATGTGCCGGGAGGCGGCAGTGGCACGACCTCGCGCCCGTGGTACGCCGCCAGGTCCTCGCCCCCCTCGTACAGCGCGATCAGTGCGGCGCGGCACGGTTCGATCACGTGCGGGTCGGTCAGCCGCCGGCCGCCCAGATGGCGGCCGGCGTGGTCGTACAGCACCTCGTACATGAGGTCGCCGTCGAGGATCAGCAGCTCGGGCAGCGGGCGGGAGGGCTCGTACCTCCGCACGGCGGAGGCGGGGACCACCCGTGCCCTCTCACCCGCCTCGGCCCGTGCGGCGAGCACGTGCAACTCCCACTGCATGTACGGCGTGAGCGGCCTGTCGACGACACGGATCCGCCGGAACTCGGCGAAGCCCTCGTAGTCGGCGGGGAACGAGCGGCGCATCTCCTCGATCAGGCGCAGGGAACGGTTCCATTCCCCTTCCGCCATGGCCACCCAGCTCGGCTCGTACGGCTCGTGGAAGTGCTGGGCGCGCTCCAGCTTCCAGACGATTCCCGCGGCGCCCTCGTAGGCGGCGCGGAACTCCCGGTTGTAGGCCTCCCGGGGCAGCGACAGGCCGTTCGCGTCTCGCACCTGCTGGAACACGTGATGATCAAGATGGCCGGTCAATGAGACCATGGCAACTCCTCCTCGGGGTCAGGGGCGGTGATCTGACGGAACGCGATGGATCGGTCACGCCAAGTGATCGGCGAAAAACGAACGCCGCCATGCCCGGGGCGGGGTGCGCCGCACCCGGACATGGCGACGATCGAGAACAGGCCGATCATGAAACGCCTGACTGAGAGCGTCAAGGCCCAAAAACGCCGGACGCCGAAGACCGGGCGGTCCGCGTGGACCACCCGGTCGGGTGACGGTGTGCCCCCGGGGGTGCCGGGGAGGGTCAGTGGCCGCGCCGCAGGTGGCCGTGGTGGTGATGGTGGTGGCCGTGGTGGCGGTGGTGGGCGAACCTCAGCAGCCCGATCACCAGCCAGGCCACGAACAGCACCTTGAGCAGCCCGAACACCGGCCAGAGCGACCCGGTGACCGCCCCGGCGAGCAACAGCGCCCCGATGACGAACAGGAACACCGGCGGCCTGCCGTGGTGGCGGCGGTGGGGCGGCCTGCGCCGCCGCTCGTGCTCCGGGTCGTGGTCCTGGTGGTATTCCACCTCGGTGTCGCGGCCCCAGCCACGCCGGCCGGCCAGGTGGTACCCCCAGGTGGCCAGGTCGGCGTGGGACGGCATGGGCGGGCGGCCGGGCCCGAAGGGGCCGCGCGCCGCCGGGTGCCCGAGGGGCGGCGGCCGCTCGCCGTACGCTCCCCGGGCGGGGCGCCGCCCGCCGTGCCCCGCGGGCGGGGCGGCCGTGACCGGCAGGTCGGCCAGCACACGGCGCAGGTCCCCCGACGTG
The DNA here is from genome assembly GCF_042658925.1 of Sphaerisporangium aureirubrum. Lineage (NCBI taxonomy): Bacteria > Bacillati > Actinomycetota > Actinomycetes > Streptosporangiales > Streptosporangiaceae > Sphaerisporangium > Sphaerisporangium aureirubrum. Next base: position 7,342 of record NZ_JBHSRF010000056.1, on the reverse strand, counting down.
CGGGCGGCGAGCGCGGCGCCGAGCCGCTCGTCGAGCTCCTCGTGGGTGAGGCGGCCCTGGGCGAAGTGCTCGCGCAGCGCGTCCATCACCTCGTCGCGCTCGGCGTCACCGATGCGCAGGTCGTCCCGCATGGTCATCAGAGGCTCACTCCTCGGGGCCGTCGCCGTCGGCCAGGATCTGGTACAGCTTGCGGCGGGTCTCGGCCAAGGTCTGCTTGGCCTGCCTTATCTGACCGTCGGTACCAGTCTGCGCGATCTGGAACAGCGCCGCGGCGGCCTGACGGGACAGATCGAACAATTCGAAGACGCCCTCGTCGACGTTCGGCGTCATGTCCTCCCACGGCGAGCGCACCTCGTCGGGGTGCTCGCTGACATAGGCGAGGCCCGCCTCGGTGAGCTGGAACGTCTTGCGGCCCTCGGTCTCGTCGGCCCGGACCAGCCCCTCGTCGGTGAGCTGCTGGAGCGCCGGGTAGACGGCGCCGGGGCTGGGCTTCCAGCCGCCCTGGCTGCGCTCGGCGATCTCCTGGATGATCTGGTAGCCGTTGCGGGGCTCCTCGGCGAGCAGCGCCAGGATGGCCGCGCGGACGTCGCCGCGCTTGGCCTTGCGGGCCCCCCTGCCGAACGGCCCCCGCCCGCCGAAGCCGCCGGGTCCGCCGAAGCCGGGCCCGAAGCCCCGGCCGAAGTCCCACTGGAACGGCCTAGGCCCGCGGTGCCCCCGGTGGCGGCGCTCACGGCCCTCGTCGTCGTGAGGGTGGTGGGCGTCGTGGTGTGCCTGGTGCCACTCGGCCATCGAGCCGAGCGCGGCCAGGGTGACGCCCCTGAGGGCGTCGGGGCGGAGCCAGGGCGGCCCGCCCATCGCGAATGCGTGTGTCATCGGTCCCCCTAAAGGATCGAGATCTCAACGATCGACCTTCGATCGTTCTCGATGCCTCAAAGATATATCGCGATGCAACTTAGAACAACCCCCTATTTGTGATCGATCGCCGGGATCCCGCCTGGCGCCGGGGATGCGGGCGACGTGACGCACATCACGTCGGACGGGGAACATAACCCGAGGATGGAGCGTTATCTGCATCGGAACGGGATCGTTCTGCTTTGAGAGGGCTGGGGGGTGCTCTTGGAGTAGAACGGTCCCTTCTTCTTTCCCGAGACCTCTGCGAACTCCTGGGAACAGGGGGACGACACGCCGGGACTTTGCCGGAGACCTTCCTCCACCTTGCCCGGCTTTTGCCGTAACGTGCCCGATCGTGATGGTCGAATGATGGGGCACTCGCACGCCCTCAGCGGCGCCGCGCTGTGGCTGCTGGCCGCTCCCGGCCTGGCGGCGCTGCCGGAGCTCGGGGGACTGGCCGGCGACCTGACGCCGGTGGTGGCCAACATGCTCTCGCCGGCCGAGCTGATCGCCGGGGCCCTGGTCTGCGCCGGCGCCGCGATGCTGCCGGACCTGGACCACCCGCACGCCACGATCGCGCAGACGTTCGGCCCCGCGACGTGGGTGCTGAGCAAGGCCGTCAACTGGCTCAGCGGCGGCCACCGGCACATGACCCACTCGCTGTTCTTCGTCGTCGCCGCCGGGATCGGCACCCACCTGCTCGCCGACCGGTACCCGATCGGGCGGGACATCGTGGTCGTCCTGCTGATCGGCCTGGCACTGCGCGCCGTCGGCATCGGGATCCCGGACCGCACCATCACCTCGGCGCTGGTCAACATCGGGCTCACGGCGGGAACGTTCCTGTTCTTCCACTCCCGGGACGTGGGCTACCTGTGGCTCGGCCTCGCGGTGGCCATCGGGTGCCTGGCCCATGTGTTCGGGGACTGCATGACCGAGCGCGGCTGCCCGGTGCTCTGGCCGCTCAAGCACAAGTGGCTGCTGCCGTGGAAGATGGGGCTGAAGACGGGCCGGGCCTTCGAGGTGAAGATCCTCGGGCCGGTGCTCTCGGTCGTGGTGGTCGGCCTGTTCGCCATCCGCCTGATGCCCGTCATGTGATCCTGGGGGCCGCCGCCTCGACGGTGGGCGGCCCTGATCGTCCGCTCATGCCCGGCCGGTGATTTGATGTCGAGATATCGAACCCGATATCTTGATGTCGAGAGACCTGTCCGGCGCGCGAGGTTAGGTGAGCCTGACTCGTGGCGGCATCCCCCCGGTGCGGCAGGATCTAGGGGCGAAAACGGCATAGTGCAACCGATCGTCATAGACGGCGAGAGCGTGATCCAAAAGGGAGGCGAGTCTCCGTGTCCGCGAACAGCTTCGGCAGCCGTGACACACTCCGCGTCGGTGACGCGGCATACGAGATCTACCGGCTGGACGCCGTCGAGGGGTCGGCGCGCCTCCCGTACAGCTTGAAGATCCTGCTGGAGAACCTGCTGCGCACCGAGGACGGCGCGAACATCACCGCCGACCACATCCGGGCGCTCGGCGGCTGGGACCCGGCCGCCGCGCCGAGCGTGGAGATCCAGTTCACCCCGGCCCGGGTGATCATGCAGGACTTCACCGGCGTGCCCTGCGTCGTCGACCTCGCCACCATGCGCGAGGCCGTGCGCGACCTCGGCGGCGACGCCGCGAGGATCAACCCGCTGGCGCCCGCCGAGCTGGTCATCGACCACTCGGTCATCGTCGACTTCTTCGGCCACCCCGACTCCTTCCGGCGCAACGTCGAGCGCGAGTACGAGCGCAACCGCGAGCGCTACCAGTTCCTGCGCTGGGGCCAGACCGCCTTCGACGAGTTCAAGGTCGTGCCGCCCGGCACCGGCATCGTCCACCAGGTCAACATCGAGCACCTGGCCCGCGTCGTGATGACCCGCCCCAGCGCGGACGGCACCCTGGCCGCCTACCCCGACACCTGCGTCGGCACCGACTCCCACACCACGATGGAGAACGGCATCGGCGTGCTCGGCTGGGGCGTCGGCGGCATCGAGGCCGAGGCCGCCATGCTCGGCCAGCCGATCTCCATGCTGATCCCGCGCGTGGTGGGCTTCAAGCTCACCGGCCAGCTGCCCGCCGGGGCCACCGCCACCGACCTGGTGCTGACCGTCACCGAGATGCTGCGCAAGCACGGCGTGGTCGGCAAGTTCGTCGAGTTCTACGGCGACGGCGTCTCCTCGGTGCCGCTGGCCAACCGCGCCACCATCGGCAACATGAGCCCCGAGTTCGGCTCCACCTGCGCCATCTTCCCGATCGACGGCCAGACCATCGACTACCTGCGCCTCACCGGCCGCCCCGAGGAGCAGATCGCCCTGGTCGAGGCATACGCCAAGACCCAGGGCCTGTGGCTGGACCCGGACGCCCCCGAGACGGTCTTCTCGGAGTACCTGGAGCTGGACCTGTCCACCGTCGTCCCGTCCATCGCGGGCCCGAAGCGCCCGCAGGACCGCATAGCGCTGTCGGCGGCCAAGGAGACCTGGCGGCGCGACGTGCGCGAGCACGTCGCCGACTTCGACGACGACGGCGTCGACGAGGCCTCGGCCGAGTCCTTCCCGGCCTCGGACGCCCCGGCCTCCAACTCCCGCGCCAACGGGGCCCGCCCGCACAAGAAGGTGCCGGTCACGCTGGCCGACGGCAGGTCGTTCGAGCTGGACCACGGCGTGGTCACCATCGCGGCCATCACCTCCTGCACCAACACGTCCAACCCGTACGTGATGCTCGGCGCCGCCCTGCTGGCCAGGAACGCCGTGGACAAGGGCCTCACCAGCAAGCCGTGGGTGAAGACCTCCCTGGCCCCCGGCTCGCAGGTCGTCACCGGCTACTTCGAGCGGTCGGGCCTCCAGCCGTACCTCGACAAGATCGGGTTCAACCTGGTCGGGTACGGCTGCACCACCTGCATCGGCAACTCCGGGCCGCTGCCCGAGGAGATCTCCGAGGCGGTCCAGGCCAACGACCTCGCCGTCACCGCCGTGCTGTCCGGCAACCGCAACTTCGAGGGCCGGATCAACCCCGACGTGAAGATGAACTACCTGGCCTCGCCGCCGCTGGTGGTCGCCTACGCGCTCGCGGGCACCATGGACGTCGACCTGGACAACGAGCCGCTCGGCACCGGCTCCGACGGCGAGCCGGTGTACCTGCGGGACATCTGGCCGGCGCCCGCCGAGGTCGCCGAGATCGTCGGCTCCTCCATCGACCGCGAGATGTTCACCCGGGACTACGCCGACGTGTTCAAGGGCGACGACACGTGGCGGTCGCTGCCCATCCCCACGGGCAACACGTTCGACTGGGACCCGGCGTCCACCTACGTCCGCAAGGCGCCGTACTTCGACGGCATGCCGGAGAAGCCCGAGCCGGTCACCGACATCGCCGCGGCCCGCGTGCTCGTCAAGGTGGGCGACTCGGTCACCACCGACCACATCTCGCCCGCCGGGTCCATCAAGGCCGGCACCCCGGCCGCCGAGTACCTCCGGTCCAACGGCGTCGAGGTGCGGGACTTCAACTCCTACGGCTCGCGGCGCGGCAACCACGAGGTGATGATCCGCGGAACGTTCGCCAACATCCGGCTGCGCAACCAGATCGCGCCCGGCACCGAGGGCGGCTACACCCGCGACTTCACGCAGGACGGCGGCCCGGTGTCGTTCATCTACGACGCCTCCGTCAACTACCAGGCCGCGGGCACGCCCCTCGTGGTGCTCGCGGGCAAGGAGTACGGCTCGGGGTCCTCGCGCGACTGGGCGGCCAAGGGCACGGCGCTGCTCGGCGTGCGGGCCGTCATCGCCGAGTCCTACGAGCGCATCCACCGGTCCAACCTGATCGGCATGGGCGTGCTGCCGCTGCAGTTCCCCGAGGGCGAGACGGCGGCCTCCCTCGGCCTCACCGGCGAGGAGGTCTTCGACATCACCGGCGTCGAGGAGCTCAACTCGGGCACCACCCCGGCCACCGTCACCGTCCGCGCCGGGGACGTCGAGTTCCAGGCGGTCGTCCGCATCGACACCCCCGGCGAGGCCGACTACTACCGCCACGGCGGCATCATGCAGTACGTCCTGCGGTCGCTGCTGTCCCGGAGCTGATCGGAGCGGGCCGCGCCGGGCCGAACCATTGGGCGAGCGCCCGGCGCGGCCCGTCCGCGCCCGGCGCGCCCGCCCACGCCACGTGGCCGTCCGGGCGCACCAGCAGCGCCGCCGCGGGTGGCTCGGCGAGGCGCGCCGTCACCAGGTCCACCCGGTCCAGCCACGGCCCGGCGTCCTCGCCCAGCCCGTCCTCGCCGGTCAGGTCCACCAGCACCGGCCGCGCCGCCCGCAGCGCCTCCGCGAGCGGCGCCGCGTCGTCCGGCGCCAGGTCGGGGAGCAGGCGGCCGAGCAGCGGGTGGGGATCGGCGCCGGGCATGTCGTAGCGCGTGGCGGAGCCCTGGAGGACGTCGCGGAGCCTGCGCAGGGGCTCCTCGAACGCGAACAGCTCGGTGAGCAAGGCGCGCAGGGCCGTGCCGTTCTCGCCCTCGGCGTGGTCGAGGGCCGCCTGGGCACGGGTCTCGGCCAGCGTGCGGGCGCCGACGGGATGCCGCTCGGCGTGGTAGCTGTCGAGCAGTCCCCCCGGCGCCCGCCCGCCGAGCAGGGCGGCCAGCTTCCAGGCGAGGTTGACCGCGTCGCTCATCCCCACGTCCAGGGCCGCGCCCCCGGCGGGGAACAGGTGGGCCGCGTCCCCGGCGAGCAGCACCCGCCCCGCGCGGTACCGGTCGGCCAGCCGGGCCTGCGAGACCGTCCGGGACAACCAGACGGGGTCGCCGAGCGGCAGGTCGGCGCCGAGCACCCGGCGCACGGCGGCCCGGAACTCCTCCATCGTCAGCGGGCCGGTGTCGCCGGCCGCCCGCGCGTCGTGCTCGCGCAGGCCGACGGTGCGGACCCCGCGCTCGAACGAGGCGACGATCACCCGGCCGCGCTCGGTGCGGGTCCACCCGGGGCCGAGGCGCCCGAGACCCGGCACGTCGACCTCCTGCTCCTCGAACAGGCCGGTGCCGGGCGGCGCGGTGAACCGGCCGATCCGCAGCACCTCGGGGTCGGTGGTGCCCGGGAAGCCGATCCCCGCCCACTCCCGCACGGGGCTGTGGCCGCCGTCACAGCCCACCGCGTAGCGGGCGGACACCGCGTACCCACCGCCCGGCCCGCGGACCTCCAGCGTCACCCCGGCGGCGTCCTGAGCGAGCCCGGTGACCTCGTGGCCGCGCCGCACCTCGGCATCCAGCTCGCCGGCCCGGGCCGCGAGCACCGCCTCCAGGCGGCGCTGCGGGATCATGAGGGCGAACGGCCCGCCGCCGAGGGCGGCGAAGTCCAGCGGCACCGACCCGAACGGGAACCCCGGCAGCGGCCCGGCGAACTCGGCCTCGGCGACCAGGCGGTCCAGCAGGCCGCGGTGGCGGAGGGTCCCCACGATCTGCCCGCCGAACCCGTTGGCCTTCGGAATCGTCCCCGGCTCCTCCCGCCGTTCCAGCACCAGCGGCCGCACCCCCGCCAGCCCCAGCTCACAGGCCAGCATCAGCCCCACGGGCCCCGCACCCACCACGACGACATCGACATCCATCGGTGTACTCCGATCCCTGCGGCCGGCCGGGCGGAATCCCGGCCGAGCGTTGTCAGGCTAGATTGACAAATCCGCTCCTGTCAATCTAGCCTGACAACCATGGAAGCCGAGGAGCTGGAACGACGCATCAGATCCACCGATCCCGCCGTAACCCTCCGCGCGGTCGGCGCCCTCCACCGCCTCGCCGAACAGGTCGAGGCCCTAGCAGTCACACAGGCCCGCGACCAGGGCTGGACCTGGGAACAAATCGGCGACGCCCTCGGCACCTCCCGCCAGTCCGCCCACGCCAAGTACGGCAAGTGACCGGTGCCGCCGGCCCCGGCAAACGACCGGTGCCGCCGACCACAGCAAACGACCGGTGCCGCCGACCACAGCAAACAATCGGCGCCGCCGACCACAGCAAACAATCGGCGCCGCCGACCACAGCAAACAATCGGCGCCGCCGACCACAGCAAACAATCGGCACCGCCGACCACAGCAAACAATCGGCACCGCCGACCACAGCAAACAATCGGCACCGCCGACCACAGCAAACGAGCCGGCTCACACCCAAGTGCGCCGACCCCCGCCCGGTACGGAAAGTGAGGACCTCGTGAGCCCCAGAGAGCAAAGCCCCTTCGTGACCGTGGTGAAAGCCGCCCTGGACGAGGCCCGGCGTCGCGGCAGCCGCCGCATGGGCACCGAGCACCTGCTCCTCGGCCTGCTACGCCTCCCCGCCTCCCCAGCCGCCCGCGCCCTGGGCGTAGACCTGGCCGAGGCCCGCTCCACCCTGGACGCCCTGGACCGCGCCGCCCTGCGCGCCATCGGCATCGACATCCGCGACTTCCCACCCCCCGGCACCCCCTCC